>JACQXX010000079.1 GCA_016208495.1 Acidobacteriota bacterium
TGCTTTTGTTCCGGGGTAAACTCAAATGGTTCACCTTCCGATGGATAGACTGGAATCACGACTCCGCGATCCAGTCCAACCGTGATGGGTTCCAGGCTTGCTTCGTCCATCTGGCGGTATTCGGCCTGGAGTTCTTCTTCCGTCGCCAGTTCCTGGCCATCCTCATAATTGAATGACACGAAATACTCACCATTCCGACGTGACACCGTGATTGAATGTGGTGATTGAAACTCCCGCCGGGCGTCAAAACTCAGCTCTCCAATCTGATTGGTCTTTGTTCCAATCAGCAGTTGGTACCCAATCACGTCTCCGGTTTGGTCATCCGTTTTCGGTTTCAACTCAAATAATTCGCTCGTCAGCCAGACTGAATCCCGGTTGCCTTTCCGTTTCCTGACCGGTCTCTCCGCCAGTCCCGCCACGTATCGCTGGTAGGCTTCCCGCCACCGATACGCCGCATTCCGCAGCACCTGGCTCGGGATGTCTTTAAGCCAGGCCGTCATTTCCGTTTTGAACTGGGAATAGCACTGGTCCACCGGCACCGGCACCCCGACCAGCGCCAGGCTGTGCGCCTTGAACGTCCGGAAATACTCGTGTTCCGCCACCTTCGCGTTGTAGATAAACCGCCCAGCGCCCATCCATTGCGATAACACTCGTTTTTGCTCATGGGTTGGATGCGCCTTGAATTTGACGCCACACAGTGCCATATATATTCCCAATCTGTATTATTACTCTAGTAATAGCGTGCACGATACCATGTCGGTCTGTTTCCCGTCGAGCAAAATCTCATCTCTTCACGGCACTTTCGGTTGAAAGAAGTCGTTTCCAGATGCTGATTATCTTTTCCGTGATCCATCCAGTTCTGCTTGTACTCAGGTTCCTTGATTCTCAAAACCAGATCGGACTCGCTTAACTCGGCCATGAAGGGCCGAGACTGCGCTCGTCGTTTTGTTCAACAGGAAGATGGTTGCGCTGATTGAGCGGGCGTGTACAATGGGCAACAACCCATGACTTCGGCAAATGATTCCAGTGAAAGATTTTCAGATATAACCTCAAAGTATAGTTTTTCAAATAGATATCCTGTTCAGAGTATTGCCTTTAGGCGAGAGGTTTTAGCCACTGGGACGAAGTCCAAAGACATCTCGCCTAAAGGCGATCCTCTAAACCTTTTTCTGAGAAAATCGACGCGGCGCTTCCGCTTCTTATAGTGATGAGTATGAAAAAAATATATTCCAAATTTGCCCTTTTTTGTGTCGCTTCAGCATTAACCGCCACAATCGCGCTGGAATCCGGGAGAAGCCAGGCAACTCCCCTTTACGACGGACCAGGAACTGTGGCCGCCGCTGCCAAGGAAGGCAGCAAAATCGACAAAGAGCAGTATCTTGTCGAGATAAAATCAACTGCTACGTGCTCTGCGGGCCAGGAGTGCATGGTCGAGATTAGTATCAAAGCAAAGGCTGATTTCCACATCAATGATAAGTACCCTACCAAGTTCAAACTGGCAGATCCTGCCCCTGAGGGAGTTGCCTATACCAAGGTGTTGGTGAAGCGGGAAGATGGGAAGTTTGATGAGAAGTCAGGGAAACTCCCGGTGGGATTCACCGTTGCCAAGCCTGGAAAGGTCAGGATCTCCGGTACGCTATCGTTCAGCGTGATCAATGATGCAAATGCGCTCATGGAGAAGGTTGATCTTTCAACCGAGGTCGAGGTGAAATAGCCGTTTCCTCATATCCTTCATTTGGCTGGACGGCGAAAGCTCATTCCGGGCTTATCCACTCCTGGAAATCCGCGAAGGTCAATTCCGTGTTTTCGGTGGCATCGCAAAATGCCTCAGCCGCTGCTTTGGTGACTGTCCAGACAAAAAAGTTCAGAGTTCCGCCTTTAGGCGGGTTTTGTATCCCAAATTTGGTCTAAACAGATGCTGGGGCCGCCTAAAGACGGAACTCTTGACTCGATCCCAAACTTCAAACAAAGAATTGCTGACTATGCACGGGTCAAACCTTTATATCAGCGCGCCCTGGCAGTTTATGAAAAAGCGCTTGTCCCCAACCACCAGTTTGTTGCCCAAAGCCTCAGCAACCTGCCTCGACAACCTTGCCTCGCTGTATCAAGACCAGCCGGAGTTCTCAAAAGCTGAATGATCAGGTATTACAGTTGCTCAAAACCGGAGTTGGCCGGTCAACAGCACTTCGGCAGGTACGCCGGGAATTCCTCAAAAACCCAAAACGCAAGCATCCTTACTTTTGGGCCAGTTTTAGCTTATACCAATTTGCAATGAATACCTCGTATTATGAGAAAGCTAAATCATTGAAAAAATTGGATTTCCCTGACCTCTAACCCCGATACCCTGACCCCAAATTGGTATTATCGGGCGAATGGGCCAATTTCGACGGGAAAAGATGATCGGTGGCAAAATGACAAGGTGGCAGGAAAATCGAGAATATGTTGGCTCACCTCAAAACAATCATCGCACGTGGTATTATAAGTTGGGTTCTGCTTTCTGGCTCAGGCCACAGCAGTGCTTCTTCATCCCTCCAAATCTCTCAGTTTCAAACTCTCAGCCCCGGCCAAAAACATACCTATCCGCTCACGCTCGAAGCCAACGACTTTCTCAACCTGGTTGTGGAACAAAAAGGAATTGACGTGGTAGTGCGCCTTGTCGGGCTGGATGGAAAAATACTGATTGAAGTTGACAGCCCCAATGGCACCCAGGGACCGGAACCGCTTGCGTTCATTGCCGAACTGGCTGGTGACTACACCCTGGAAGTCGAATCACCAGCCAAAACCGGCTCACCGGGAGCATACAAAATAATTCTGGATCCGTTTCGCCCCGCCACGGACCAGGATCGCTCACGGCTTGAAATCAACATGCTCCTGGCAAAAATCCAAACCCTTTCGCTGGCAGGTGACGACGATGATGCCCTGCCACTGGCAATTGAAGCACTTGAGAAAAGTGAAAAAACTTTTGGTGAAAACCATGTCCTCACCGCTGAAAGTCTTCAGCACCTCGCACGGATCTATCAAAACAAAGGGGCTTACGCTCAGGCGGAACCACTCTCTTTGAGATCGCTGGCCATTCGGGAAAAAATGCTCGGCGCTGAGCATCCGGACGTGGCCAACAGTCTGAACAATCTGGCCGGGCTCTATTATTTGAAAGGAGAATACAATCGAGCGGAGGTCCTGTTTGAACGGTCGCTGGCAATTCGGGAAAAAAGACTGGGAAGCGATCACCCACTGCTGGCCGTGGGCCTCAATAATCTGGCTTCGGTTTACAAGGCCAAAGGCGAATATCCAAAAGCTGAGTCAATGTATTTGAAGTCACTGGCGGTTCGGGAGAAGGCGACTGGGGTTGATCAGTTGGAAGTTGCCCAAACGCTCAACAATCTGGCTTTGGTTTATGAAATCCTGGGTGATTACACCAAAGCCGAACCACTCCATCTGAAATCGCTGGCGATCCGGGAGAAAATCTTGGGACCTCATCACCGGAGTGTCGCGGTGAGTCTCAACAATCTCGCTGAGTTCTACCGAAGGAAAGGTGATGACACCAGAGCTGAGCCGCTCTACCTGAGATCACTGGCCATCTGGGAGAAAACATTAGGCCCCGACCATCCAGACCTGGCTTTCAGCCTCAACAACCTGGCCAGTCTCTATGAAACCCGAGGCGATTACACCAAAGCCGAACCGCTGTATCTGAGAGCGTTCGCCATCCGCGAGAACGTGCTGGGCCCAGATCACCCTGATGTCGCTCAAAGCCATAACAATCTGGCCGGGCTGTATCAAACCAAAGGTGATTATTCAAAAGCCGAACCGCTGTATCTGAAAGCACTGGCAATTCGAGAAAAAGCACTGGGTGCCAATCACCCGGAAGTTGCCCAAAGCCTCAACAATCTCGCGAATCTGGCTGAGGTCACCGGTGATTTTACCAAAGCGGAATCCCTGTATTTAAAATCGGTGGCCATTTGGAAGCAAACACTGGGTGGAAATCACCCCAACATTGCCCAAAGTTTCAATAATCTGGCACGGCTCTATCAAACCAAAGGCGACACCGCTCAGGCCATTCGGTTTCTGACCGAGTGTAATGAGGCAACCGAGCGTGACCTCATGCGGAATCTGATCGCCGGTTCTGAAAATCAGAAAGCGCTCTACCTGAAGCAAACCGGCGCCCGGACAGATCAGACGATTTCACTTCACGTCCAGGCGGCACCACAGGATAAGGACGCCTTGCAGGCGGCACTAACCGTCATCTTGCGGCGGAAAGGACGGGCGCTGGATGCGATGGCCAGTGCTATCGCGGTGTTAAGAAATCGAAAAGACGAACCAACCCAAAAGTTGCTGGACACGTATGCAAGTCTGGCCAGCCAAATTTCAGTCCTCACTCTTCAAGGTCCTGGCCAAAAGAATCTGGAAACGTACCTGGCCGACATCCAGGCATTGGAAGTACACAAAGATCAACTTGAAACCGAAATCAGCCGCCGGTCAGCGGAATTTCAGGCACAGACAACGCCGATTACCCTGGAGGCGATCCGGGAGTTGATTCCCGCCAATGCCAGTCTGGTCGAATATGCGATTTATCGCCCGTTCAACCCAAAAACCGCCCAGTACGGCGGCTTCCAATATGTAGCCTATGTATTTGATCAGAAGGGAGTTATCCAGTTTGTTGATTTAGGTGAAGCCGAGCCGATTGACAAAGCCGTGGTTGCTTTCCGCATGATGGTGCGCGGCACATCAACCCGTTTTTCAAAAGATGCAGCCTCAGCGGCGCAGGAACTTGACCGACTCGTCATGCAGCCAGTGCGAAACCTGATCGGGTCAGCCACTCACTTGCTGATTTCACCGGATGGAACCTTAAATCTCATTCCCTTTTCAGCCCTGGTTGATCCCCAGGGGAAGTTTCTGGTTGAAAACTATACTGTGACCTATCTTACCAGCGGACGTGACCTGCTCCGGCTCAAGGTCAAACTTCCGGCTCAGGAACCGCCGGTCATCATTGCCAACCCCAATTATGGGAACGGCGCCGGACCGATCCTGGCGGGTCACCCACTTGCCCCCTTGCCACAGCTACCTGAAACAGCCAAAGAAGGAAAGAACATCCAGACCCTTTTGAAAAGAGCCGGCTTTGTCTCTGGACGCAAGGCGACTGAACACTTCGTCAAATCCATTCGGCGACCCGAAGTGCTCCACATTGCGACCCACGGCTATTTTCTGGAGGACGCCCGCAAAGAACGAACCACTGAGGCAACCCGAGATTTAAGACTTCAAACCGTGGGAGATCTTGAAAGCTGGCGGATTGCCAACCCACTCTTGCGGTCATGGTTGTTCTTTAGCGGTGCCAATCGGGGTGGACAGGCCGACAATGATGGCACCATGACCGCGCTCGAAGCCGCCCAACTCGACTTGTGGGGCACCAAACTGGTCGTGCTCTCAGCCTGTGAAACCGGAGTTGGAGAAGCCAAAAACGGGGATGGCGTCTTCGGCTTGCGTCGCGCCCTCGTCCTGGCCGGGAGCGAAAGCCAGATGATGAGCCTCTGGGCGGTGTCAGATCAGGCAACACGCGAATTGATGGTTGACTACTATACCTGGCTCAAAAATGGCGAAGGCCGCTCTGAAGCTCTGCGTAATGTGCAACTCAAAATGCTCAAAAATCCAAAGTACCAGCACCCGTTTTACTGGGCGGCATTTATTCAATCAGGTGAATGGGCCAATCTGGATGGAGTCAGAAAGTGAAAAGCCGGGTTCTGGGTTCCGGGTTCCGGGTTCCGGGTTCCGGGTTCCGGGTTCCGGGTTCCGGGTTCCGGGTTCCGGGTTCCGGGTTCCGGGTTCCGGGTTCCGGGTTCCGGGTTCCGGGTTCCGGGTTCCGGGTTCCGGTTCAAAATCCCAAACCCGGAACCCGGAACCCCCTACTCTGTCACCACCACCGTTTCCCATTCGGCATAGAGCGCCTCGATACGGGCGTTGAGGGTTTCGTACTGAGACTGGCATTCGGCCAGTAATTCTGGATTTGAAGCGACTTCGGACGTGCCCATCCGGTCTGAAACTTCGTGGAGCGCAGCTTCTGCTGTGGCAATGTCGGCTTCGATGGTTTCTGGAGCACGCAGCTTTTGTTTGTTTTTGCGGGCCGGTTTTTTCTCTTCCTGACGCGCGGCGGCTTCCGCTTCGGCTTTGGCGCGGCGTTCTTCCTGAGCCTGAAGACGGGCCGCCTCAGCCGCCGCCTGACGTTCAGTCTGACGAAGTTCCCAAAACTCAGTGTAGCTGCCATCAAACAACCGATAGTCCTGATTGCGTTCGAGATAGAGCAACTGCGTCGCGACCCGGTCCAGAAAATACCGGTCGTGCGACACGATCAAACACGTTCCGGTGTAGGCATTGAGCGCCTGTTCCAGCGCTTCGCACGAAGCAATGTCCAGATGGTTGGTCGGTTCATCTAAAATCAGCACATTGGCCCGGCTGTAAATCAACTTGGCCAGTGCCAGCCGACCGCGTTCTCCACCGGAAAGCGTGCGAATCTCTTTGTATACATCATCATTGCGAAACAGAAACTGCGCCAGAAACGAGCGTAATTCGCCTTCCGAAACATTCAGATGATCAGCCTGGAGTTCCTGCAACACGGTATTGTCCAGTCGGAGTGATTCAAGCCGCTGGTCATAATATCCAGGGTTGACGCCAGTTCCCCATTTCCAGTCACCATCAACCGGAGTCAGATTTCCAAGCAGCGTTTTCAGCAGGGTCGTCTTCCCTGTCCCGTTTGGACCAATCACGCCAAGTCGTTCGCCGCGTTTGAGCGTCAGGTTAAACGGACCGGCCAGCGGTTTGCCGTCATAGCCAATCTGCAATTCATCCAGCGTCAGTACATCTTCGCCGGTCCGGGCCACGGGTTTGAGATTAAAGTTGCTCGCCTGGCCATCGGTGGTCGGCGCTTCGAGGCGTTCCATGCGTTCAAGCTGGTTGCGGCGGGATTTCGCCTGCTTGGTTTTCTGCCCCGCCAGATTACGCCGGACAAATTCTTCGACACGGGCAATTTCTTCCTGCTGCTGTTCAAAATGCCGGAGCTGGATTTCGCGCTCGATCTCGCGCTTGATCAAATATTCAGAAAAGGACCCGGTGTAGGACTTCGCCACGCCCCGATCAATTTCAACCGTGCGCGTCGTCACCCGGTCCAGCAAAAACCGGTCGTGCGAGATGACGACATAGGCTGTTTTGTAGGCCATCAGGAATTCTTCAAGCCATTCAACCGCATGCAGATCCAGATGATTGGTCGGTTCGTCGAGGAGCAAAATATCCGGCTCGCCAAGCAGCAACATCCCAAGGTGCAACCGGCCCTGTTGCCCCCCACTAAGCGTCATCACGTGGGTGTCGAAATCACTTTTTTGAAAGCCAAGCCCCATCAGGACTTCTTCGATACGGGCCCGGTAGGTAAACCCGCCCTGCTCTTCAAACCGATGCTGACAGTCGCTGTATTTCTCCAGGATTTGTTCCAGGAACTCATTTTCTTCCGAGTGCTCGGCCATTTCATGTTCCAGGTCAAGCATATCGGCTTCAATTTTGAGGAGCGTGGAGAAAACGCTGCGGGCGGCTTCAAAAACCGTGATGTCGGATGGAAAATTGGGATGTTGTTCGAGTAACCCGATTGAGAGATTGTTGATGCGGACAACCTGTCCACGGTCAGGGGTTTCCGTCCCGCAAACAAGTTTGAAAAGAGTTGATTTTCCGGCGCCGTTGCGCCCAACCAGACCGACTTTCTCTCCGGGGTTAATCTGGCAGGTTACACCACACAAAACATCGGTGGCGCCGTAGGACTTATAGACATCATCAAGACGAAAAAGCATGAGAACAATTGATTGGCCACTGGCTGGCTTTTATTGATTGAAACCAGTTGGTGTTGGATTTGAATTTGGAATGCGTTGCAACCCATTTGTATTCGCAGTTTTCCAGCCATGCAAGTTAATCAGGCCAATTGTGAAGACCAGACCAGGTTCTGTTGACATTTCTTCACCGCCTGGCGTCGGTTGAATGAGAACTGGTGACTGGAGCGCTGGGAATGACCAGATCCGGAATTGGAAGCCGTAAAACCACCGAAATTTGAGGAAGGTAAGGCCAGGAACAAGAATCAAAAATATCAACCCAAATTAAATTGAACTCCGCCGACAATTTAATTTTCCTCACAATCCCAAGTGAAGCTCATCCAGGCTGCCCAAACGGGTGGCCAGACGCTTGCTGTCTCCCGCTAAATCAATGACTGGTAACGATTTCTTTCTTTTATAAACGAATAGTGAAGGCTGGCACTCCAGTTGCTCTTTTGAGTGGGCACAAATTCACTCTGGAGCATAACCGTGCGAAATAAATCCACAACATCGCCTTCACCAAAAACTGGGAGATCGTCGTCGCCATCCTTCGATGGTTGGAACGGGCGAGTTGCTCATCCGAATTCACCCAACGGCGGAGGTGGACCTGGTGGCTTTACCCAACCGAAACCATTGGGAGTGAACTTCACGGCTTCAACCAGGAGTCCCCATCCCCTGGCACCGGCCAATCGCAATCGGGTTCCAAGTGAAAAACCTGTGGCGGGCCCTCCGCTTGAATGGTTTTCAAGTGGGGTTGCGGGCTACTCCAAAGAAGAAATGAACGATGCGCTCCTGTTACTGTTTGGAGAGGTTTCGACCATTATGTCAACCCTGGATGAGGAAATTAAGGCGGCGGCATCAACCCTTTTTAATCGTGCAACTTTAATTGACAAAACCCGACGTGAGCTCATGCGGGTTTATCGGGAAAAGAAGAAAATTGAAAAAACAGTCATCAAATTCAAAACGGAATATTCAAATTTGCTGAAACAATCAAAAAATCAAAATCAGACCGAAGAAATAAAGGCCGAGCTAAACAAACAAAAGGTCTTCTTAAATGAAGTTGAAAGGTTACAGAATTCAATCGTCGAATCCCTCAAAGAAGCCAATGACAATCGGTTGTCGGCTGAATCCTACATCAAGCGTGACCGAGTCGGATCATCATCCAAGTGGGCCAAGCAATACGAAACCGGGATTCCACGCGTTACACTGACTGAGGTCATAAATGGTCCGAAACAATATGAAGCACAATTTTCCGGTAGTGCGCAAAAACGGTTCGATAGGTATTCAAGGTTAGACCCCAAGAGTAAACAAATTGATTTTCAGCGATGGGAACGGATCAAGCAGATATTGACCCAACTTGCCCAAACCCCAAGTTCCCGAACGAGATATATTTCATTCCTGGCACATCAAAATGGATTTTCCGCTACGAAAACAAAAGCAGACCTCATCAACGGAAAACAAATCGGAGGAAACGATTTTTGGGAACTGAGCTGGGGAAATATGTACCTGCCCTAGTTTTTTAGAATCAAAGACCTGATTCGGCGAGCCATTTCCGATTCACTTTATTGACCGGCATTTCAAAAACCCGCCTGAAGGCGGAACTCTTAACAGTTTTGTCGAAAGCAAAAGGGCTGAAACTCTCAGAGTTCAGCCCTTTTTCTTCAGCCTTGAACTTGCGAATCTTCAGCCTAAAGAACGAATGACACAATTTTCACACATGAGACTGAGAAACCTCAAAGATTCAAGCTGCAATTGAAACGTCATCGGGCAGCACGACTTCAATGGGAATATAGGTCAGATAGTCGCCGACTTCTAAAAATGGCTCTTCGGTTTTTTGGCTTTCGGTAAGGTGAAAGGCAATCCCTTTTGGTGTCGGTAGTGTTTCACCATCTTTTACCATTTCCGAAAGGTGCAACCGGAGCGCAGCTTTCATTTCTTCAACCGTTTTTTCAATCGTTTTTCCAGTGGCAACACACCCCAACACATCAGGCGAAAAGGCCGAGTAATTCCGCTCTCCTTTTTCAATCACAATCAGATATTGGTTCATCACACACTCCATCAACGGTTTATTTCAAACCTGCTTGTCTTAAAATGCTATTCTCGGTTTTTTTGAGCAAGTCGTCACTGAGTTTTCCTGCCACAGTCACTTTTCCTGGTTTGAGTGGATGTTTAAATTGGCGGTGACTGCCTTCAGTTTTTGCTAAAAACCAACCATCGGCTTCGATAATCTTAATGATTTCTTTGACTTTCATTTTGATTTAACTGGCCAATGTAACTCAATGTTCTTAAAACAACTTACAACAAACTAACAGTACCCAAGTTTATACCACTTATATTCAAGACACCTGGAAACCCTAATTTACAAAACACTCAGTGCAAGAAATAGGTCACCAGTTGGGGGTTGAAGACTTAGGGCTGAAGACTTCCGGGCCTGAAACTGAAAGACCCATCTTCTTCAGCCCATTTTCTTCAGCCCCGAGCCCAATGTCTTCAGCCCGTTTTCTTCAGCCCGATTCTTCTTCAGCCGGCCTTACTTTTTATCGGCTGGCTTGGTTTCGGCTGGCTTGGCGGTTTCGGCAGGTTTGGTGGTTTCGGCAGGTTTGGCTTCGGTAGCCGGCGTCGGCTGTGGTGAAGCATTGAGGCTGGCTGGCCGGGTTGAACCAAAATTGGCCGGGTTTTCCAACACACGCTGGGCCAGATAGTTCTCGATCCGGGATTCGCTCATCGCGCTCAGCATCAATGCCTGGCTGATGACCTGTTCACGCTGCTGGCGAATGTATTCCGCAATCTTGCGTTTGACATCCGCGTTGTCGAGCTTGAGTTCCTGTTCATCCAGTTTTTTGCCCGTCACTTTGAAAATGAAAAAAGCACCCTGGAGCTGGATTGGCTCGGTGACTTCGCCTTCGCGCATTGCGAAAAAGCGCTGTCCCAATCCATTGGGAAACCCTTTGAGCGATTCTTCGGGGATAAAGCCCATATCGCCGCTCTGCAACGCTGACTGATGTTCCGAGTAGTTGCGGGCCACCGTGGCAAAGTCATCACCGGCTTTGAGTTGGGCGGCAATCGTCGCAATTTTCTGCTTGGCCTGTTCTTCGGTCACGGCATCGTTTTTGAGGCCGTCATTGGTTGGGCTCACGACGATCTGGCTCAGGTAGACCCCTTTGCCGAGTTTGAACTGCTCAGGATTTTGCGCATAAAAGTCGGCGATTTCTTTTTCAGCCGGCGCGGGGATCCGCGTCTTTAAGCGATCAACCAGCTTGTTGATGAGCAATAATTTGCGCTGTTCGGCCCGGAATTCTTCTTCCGTCATGCCCAGTTCTTTGATCGTTTTCTGGTACTCTTCCTGGCTCCACCCTTGTGCCTGGATTAGTTCCTGAACGCGCTGTTTCACATCGTCGTCAGAAACCTGGATGCTTTCTTTCTGGGCGCGCTGGAGCAAAACTTCCTGCGTGATCAACTTATCCAGCGCCATCATCCGCAGCGAAGCCAACGCAATTGGGCTCAGTTCGGTCAGGGACTGGTTAGTTTGACTTTTCAATTCCTGTTCAATCTGGCGATCAACTTTTGAAAGCGGAATGATGACTGAATTCACTTTAGCGGCAACTTCGGCGCCACCGCTGCTGCTTGATGCTGCTTGATTGCAGGCGCATAGCGTGGCGACGCAGATCAGGCAAATGAGGTTGAGAAACAAACGAAGAGAGAAACGCTGGTTCACGTGGAAAAACTCCTTACACAGAAATTAGAGAGTGATGAAGGATGAATGATGAAGAGTCTCCCCAATTACATACCAGACAGCTCGCTTTGTCATCATTCATCGTTCGCATCGAAATGGATTTCGCCATGACCTACAGGCAGTAGGGGGGGGTACGTCTCAACGGCGTGCTGACTCAACCGGTCCGGGCCTGGAGCATTTCCGGGAGATCGGTGCCGCGCGTCCTCGGCCATAGCTGAACGAAGGACGTTTAAGACTTTTGGCTTCAAAAGATAAGAGCTTGGTTTGACTTACCAGTGACGACTTTGCTATAAAGTCGAGTTTTGCATTGTAACTAAGAAAAGAAAGGAGAGCAATTCCCATGGCGAAACGATGTGACATCTGCGATAAAGGGCCCATGTTTGGTAATCGCGTCTCACACGCGAACAACCGCACCAAGCGGCGCTTTAACCCAAATTTGCAGCGCGTCCACGTTCGAGTTGGTGGTGGTAACACCCATCTGCGCGTCTGTACTCGCTGCATCAAGGCTGGCAAAATTGTCAAAGCCGCCTAAGCCCTGTTGTTTGAAGAACTAGCCGAAGCTCTGGTACGCGGGAACATGGTTGTTCCCGTCATCACACGATGCCTACGGTCCGTTTCTTTCGCTGATCGTAAAATCCAAAAACGTCCGGCTTCCCTCACCTACCTTTCAAGCCAGCTTTTCATCACGCGTTTTTGCGGTTTTCAATCACTTCTGATATCTAAAACTCCTGCCCCAGCGGGCAGAGGTTTGTTTACTGCGGAGGATTTTTCTGTGGCACTCGCAAGCGAATTAAAAGCGAAAATTATTGCGGAAAATAAAACCCACGATTCCGACACGGGATCGCCTGAGGTTCAAATTGCGCTCCTCACCAAGCGCATCGAAGAACTCACTCTTCACTTCAGAACTCACGTCAAGGATAACCACTCCCGTCGTGGTTTGTTGAAACTTGTTAGCCAGCGCCGGAGCCTGCTCGATTACTTGAAGCGCATTGATAATGAACGCTATCACCGACTCATCGCCAAGCTTGGAATCCGGAAATAATTCAACCGTACAGTGTCAGCCACTTATCTATAACGTCGCTCAAGTACAAGCCGCCAGCACCCCCAATCTTGCTTTGCAGAGCGGGGACTGCTGCGGCTTTTTCTGTTCACGAACTGAAAGTACCCCACCTGTCACGGACTGTGGGCGGAAATTCCCAGTTTGTGCGTCAGGGGCGAGAGGTCAATCACCCCTGAGACCCTTGTGTGTCTGAGATCAACACACAACTAGATCGGTAGAGGAGAAGATATATATGTATGTAAAGCAGTCCATCCAATTCGGAGGACGTGAGTTTTGTCTTGAAACTGGAAAAATTGCCAAACAGGCCAACGGATCGGTCATTGTGCGCTATGGTGACACCGTGTTGCTCGTGACGGCAGTCGGCGCCGCTGAACAACGCCCCGATCAATCCTTTTTTCCATTGACGGTTGATTATCGCGAATACGGCTATGCCTCAGGCCGGATTCCAGGTGGCTATTTCAAACGTGAAGGCCGCCCCACCGAGCGTGAAACCCTGATTTGCCGGCTGATTGATCGCCCAATCCGGCCCCTGTTCCCAGAAGGCTACATGGCTGAAACCCAGGTTATCGCCATGGTGATCTCGGCAGATACCAACAATGATCCAGATGTGCTGGCGATTACTGGCGCATCCACGGCCCTCTTTATTTCAGATCTCCCATTTCATACCCCAATTGCCGGGGTGCGGGTCGGTCTGATTGATGGTCAGTTTGTGGTCAATCCCAACTACCAGGACATGCGCAATTCGGAACTGAATCTGGTTCTGGCTGGCAGCGAAGAAGCGATTGTGATGGTCGAAGCCGGCGCCAAGGAAGTTTCGGAAGAAACCATGGTCAAAGCCATGGTCTTTGGACATTCGGAAATTAAGAAACTGTGCGCCTTGCAACGCGAACTGCGTGAAAAGGCTGGAAAAGCGAAACGCGAAGTCGCACCGCCTGAACTGGATGCGGAACAACTGGCTGAAATCGAAGCCAATTTTGCTGGCGATATTCGGACCGCGCTCGATACCCGCAATCGGGACAAACTGACCAGCTATGCGGAGCTGGATGCGCTCAAAAAACGAATCGCCGAATCGTATCCGGAAGATGCCCCGGCCAAACGCAGCATGGCCAAACAAATCTTTGAACACCTCAAAGAACAAATTTTCCGTGATGACATCCTCAACAACCGCCGCCGTCCAGATGGTCGCCGATTTGGAGAAGTTCGCCCAATCAGCATCGAAGTCGGCTGGCTGCCGCGCACTCACGGAAGTTCCCTGTTTACCCGTGGCGAAACCCAGGCGATTGTGACCACCACGCTTGGAACCAGTGAAGATATTCAGTACCTCGATGATCTCGAAACCGGCGAAGTTAAGCGGAACTTCATTTTGAACTATAACTTCCCACCGTTTAGCGTGGGGGAAACCGGTCGGATGGGCACCCCTGGCCGGCGTGAAGTTGGTCACGGCGCACTGGCGCATCGTGCGATTCAGGCCGTGCTCCCCGGAGATGAGTTCCCGTACGTGCTCCGTGTGGTTTCAGACATCACCGAATCCAATGGATCTTCTTCGATGGCAACGATTTGCGGTGGTATTCTGTCGTTGATGGATGCGGGTGTGCCGATCAAAGCGCCGGTGGCTGGGGTTGCGATGGGTCTGGTGATGAGCGACAAGAAATATGCCATTTTGACTGACATCGCTGGTGCCGAAGACCACTATGGCGATATGGATTTCAAAGTCGCGGGAACGGCCAACGGGATCACCGCCCTCCAGATGGATATTAAAGTCAAAGGTCTGAATGCTCAGATTCTGGCCGATGCACTGGCCCAGGCCAAAGAAGGCCGGATGCACATTTTAGGGAAAATGGCCGAAGTTCTGGTCGCGCCGCGCGCCGCAATCAACCCACTTGCCCCACGCATCATGACGATTCAAATTCCAGTCGCCAAAATCCGCGAAGTGATCGGTGCGGGTGGGAAGGTTGTTCGTGGAATTGTCGAAAAAACCGGTGCCAAAATTGACATCGAAGATACTGGCCGCGTGACGATTGCCGCTTCCGATACCGAAGCTGGCGAACGTGCCAAAGCGATGATCGAAGCCATTATCGAAGAAGTCGAAGTCGGCAAAACCTATCTCGGCACCGTCACGCGACTGGCTGATTTTGGCGCCTTTGTCGAAGTGCTGCCAGGAACGGAAGGGCTGCTTCATATCTCCGAAGTTGCTAACTACCGTGTGCGCAGCATCCACGACGAACTCAAGGAAGGTCAGCAGATTATGGTGAAGTGTCTCAGCACTGATGCCAGCGGCAAAATCCGATTGAGCCGCAAAGCTCTGTTGACCGACGCCGATGGCGGCCCCAAAGCCAACGGCAATGGATCTGAAGAAGCTTCAGCCGCCCCGGAACGACAGGAACGCGAACCGCGTGAAGAACGTGAACGCGAACCACGTCACCGTGGTGGTGGAGACCGTCGCCCACCCCGGCGCAAATAAGAATGAAGAATGAAGAATTGAGAATGAAGAAAATGAAGAATGAAGAATAAAAAATAGAGAGCGGCTCAAAACGCGGTTCTCTTCAGGCTCAGCTCTGGAATTCTCAATGCTTCATTCTCAATTCTCAATTCTTCATTCTCAATGCTTCATTCTCAATGCTTCATTCGTGCTTATGAGTCTTCCCAACATTGCCGTTCTGATTTCAGGTCGTGGATCAAACCTGATGGCGCTAGCCAATGCGATTGATCGTGGTGAACTGCACGCCCGGCTGGCCTGTGTCATCAGCAATCGGGCAGACGCCCCCGGCCTGAAACTGGCAGCCGAACGACACATTCCCACCTGCATCCTTCCCCGTCAGGGACTTTCCCGTCAGGCCCATGGCCGCCACATTCGCGAAGCGCTGGCCCCTCATCACATCTCACTGATTTGTCTGGCAGGCTATATGCGATTGCTCGACAGCGAATTTATTCAGGCGTACAAAAACCGGATCGTGAATATCCATCCATCGCTCTTACCAGCCTTCCCAGGACTCCATGCCCAGGTTCAGGCATTTGAACATGGGGTAAAAGTGACGGGCTGTACCGTTCATTTTGTGGATGAAGAACTCGATCACGGCCCCATCATTGCCCAAACCGCCGTGCTGTCCCAGGATACAGATACTGAAGAAACCCTCGCTCAACGTATTCTTGACGCTGAGCACCACCTCTACCCCGCTGCTGTTGAAAAAATCCTCCATTCCAGATGGACGATTCAGGGACGTCGCGTCGTTTTTGGATAACAATTGCCAGCCAGGAGAATCGGCTGGTACTGGCTGGAATGAACTCTGGCACCAATCCATCTGCTAATTTGATCAGGCCGCACACAATCTTCTTGAAAAAAAGTGAAAATCAATGAAAATACCTGCGCCCAGGTATTTTCAATCGTTCGCACCCACATTCACCCCAACCCAATTTACCATTCCGCCCCAATGTGCATTAAGTCGGGCAACTTGCTTTTCTTTTCGACCAGTCTTGAGTAGCAAGTACGGGAATCGTTTTTGGTTTGAGGTGACTTGTGCGCAAGGAGTTGAAGTGGGTGTCGTGTCGTCTCACGTTTTCTCAACAAGTCAATAGACTCGGCCCGCAAGGGCCGAGCTTGAGTCGTGTCCCCACAACGCCATCCTGATGGATGGCCGCTGTGGGGAGAATGGCTCAAGTTCCGGTTGACCAGATCCCCGTGCAAATCACGGGAACCGATTGGGAAGAATCGATAGGTACCTGCGGATGCCGCCTCAGTCCGCTGCTCTACGGTGACCGGTTAAACAGGCATGGGAGTCAGTGCCAGTGCCGGTCACGGCAAACCTTCCCAAATCCGGTCGAGAGGACGTCGAATCCGGTCAGCGGTCACAGTCGGACCGGTACGCACTACCCGACGCAAGTCGGTGCGTGACGTGAATCTTTCACGTCACATCTCAAGCGGGAGGAATTCGTTCTTCCCGCTTTCACACTCACACCCAAGCAGGAGCGGCGTTTCCTCCCGGCCCAGCCAGGACCGGGTCTCCACGCCGAAAAGAGGATGAAGCTGTGTCCAAAGTGCAACACGCAATGGGATGATTTCAAACGATTTTGCCCGTACGATGGGACATTTCTCCCGTCACTGGCTCACCCACCTGTGGAATCTACGGCTGAACCAACCAACAGCACCAGTGACTTCCGGACCTCCCAAATCGGGTATGCTTCTGACCAGCCTCAACTGGCAGGCTTGCCATCAGAAGGAGCACCCGTCTTGGGAATGACAGGTGTTCCAGCCCCAGTCTCAGTTTCAGCCGCCACCACCAGTGCCCAAACACCCTCGCCCGCCAGTCCATCTCCACCTCTTTGGACAACCGACGATACCCCAACGGTCAAAGCCAGCCATCCACATGCAGTCTGGCCCGCTTCTTATCAACCGGGTCAGACCCCAAGAGAAGGGGTACCCGCAATCCCGGTTGATGATGACCAGCTCTTTCCACTTCAAGAAGCATCAGCTCCCAATTCAGGGCCAATCACCAGAGAAACTCCAACCGCTCCAGTGACCGCGCCTGAAATGCCATTCACACCAGGTGCCTGGGGTGGCGACTCACCTGAAGATGTCGGATTTCTCTTTGATGCCACACATCAGGCTCCAAATCCAGATGCGGTTCCAACCACACCAGCTTCACCACTGCCCGGACAATCATCCGGTGGAATAATCCATCGTGACCTGGAAGCCACGGCCAAAGCTCCTCCGGCTGATATTCCGAAAACCGTGAGTGTTTTTGAAGTTGCCAGAGAAGCCCGAGACCGCATGCGCCGCTCACAGAGCATGCCGGCTTTAGTCGAACCAAGCCGTCCCAAACGCACGCATGCCGAGTATTTTCAGCTCCTGAACGAACGAAATCGGATTATCCAGCAATTTGTTGAAGTTTTAGTCAAACAAGGCTTTTCATATAAAAGCAGTTACAGCAACAAAGATGACCATCTGATTTATCGGTTTGATCTTTCATTCGGAGACGCCGACGATCACCGGACATTTCCAGTCTCAGTTGCCCTGCACCGAAAACCGTCTTATTCCGTCCTGGTTTCAATTGATTTGTTTGAGATTGGTCGAACGCTTCCCGAACGAACGAAGCGAACGGAATTGATTGGCGGAAAGGTAGAACGAACTGACCATGGCATGTATTTCCATATTGATGCCACTGAAGACCTCCCCAACGAATACCTGATGCAATGGCTGGACGAAAATCTGAAGAGCATTTTCCGCATCACGTACGAGAACTGATCAGTTAAGAGCGAGTAGTGAGTAGCGAGTGGTGAGTAGTCAGGCAAGGTGAGGAACAGAAAGTAAGGAGGGAATGGACGATTCCAGTTCCTCGGTCACCTTGTCACTCTGTCACCCTGTCATCCTGTCACCCTGTCACCCTGTCACCCTGTCACTTTGTCCGCCTGCCCCTGAATCAGAAGGTACCGAGAAATTATTTGGTGGCGACCAAAATCAGCGGTATACTTGGAGTGCGGCTCACTTGACGCCGCTTTCGATCTTCAGCAACTTCACTCCATCTCTTTTTTCTTTACCAGCTTAGGCAGTGTCAAGCCGTTGCGATGAAAGCGGCGTCAAGTGAGCCGCACTCCAAAAATATTACCCGACGAGCTTTCTCAGTCTGCGACCTCTGAATCTGATTTTTTAGACGCGGCAGGAGACCATCTATGTTTCTCAACAAATCACTTCTTCGCATTGGAGCCATTGCTGCAGCCATTTGTGGGTTAGGTGGTGCAGCCCTGTGCTTCATCAACCCTAGCCTGGGTGGTGCGCTTATCGGGTTAGGCGTCGCTCTCGGAGGCGGCAGTTTCTGGGCTCTGGCAGATTTATTGGCTCAACAGGAAGATAACTATCAAACACCAAAAACGCTGAGTTCGTCGTTGGCAGCTCCAAATGCTCCTTCCTATGAATCAAACCCAGTCAGGTTGCCATCTGCCAGTCCAGCGCCCGCGCCACCGGCGAGTAGCCCAGTTGCAACTGGCGCCCGGCCACCAATGCCGGCACCGCCATCAACTCCGGCTCCAGCACCGCAAGCTCTGATGCCTCCGCCGCCCGCGCCACAAGCCTTTACGCCACCACCGCCACCACCCGCGCCACAAGCCTTTACGCCACCACCACCGCCGCCAAGACCAGCACCACCAGCTCCTGCTGCCCGTCCAGCTCCGCCGCTCCCACCGCCACCGCCGCCAGTTCTTTCCGCAACTCTTCCGCCACCGCCACCGCCACCAATGGCAGTTGAAAAACCGGCTCCATCTGGACATGGCCTTATGGGAGGTGGCGTGACCCAACGATACAATCCATTTGAAGACCCGCTTGATTTACCAGCACCTGAACCTCCTCCAGCGGCGCCAGCGATGTTTATCCCGCCACCACCACCATCGGCTGATCTATTCGGCGGGTCTGGATTGATGGGACGGGGGGCAACCCAACGGGTTTCATCGGAAGAAGCCGCCGGATTCTCCCTCGATGTTCCATTGCCACCAGCTCCGCCAGTTCAACCTTCGGTAAGTGAAGGAATGTCCCTTGCCCCCGATTTTGGCTCCGGGTTGATGGGAAAAGGTTCAACCCAACGCGTAAGCGCTGAGGAAGCAGCCAGTTTTTTGCTGGGAGAAACCCCATCACCAACTCGACCGGTTCCACCGCCCCCAGTTGCGCCCCCCCCAGCCGCACCTGAACCGCCGTCTCCATCAATGGGATTACTTGGACATGGGGCCACCCAGCGATACAACCCGAGTGAAGATCCATTGTTTGCACCACCACCCCCGCCAAGTGCGAACAAACCCAATATTCAGGAAAGCAATTACAGCACTTTTGGCGGGCTGTCACTGGGAAGCCCGGTGGTTTCATCGGCACCAACGGCATCCAAACCGGCGGCGCCCCCCCAGGAGACGCCAATTGATTCGACTCAGCGGTACAGCACGTTTGCCGGGTTGTCCTTAGGTGACCAGCGATCAACAACGCCCCTCCCTACTTCATCACCGACTGCATCATTTACCCAGCCGCCAACTGCCAAAAACAAGGTTGAAGATATTGCTTCAACCCAGCGGTACAGTACCTTTGCGGGATTGTCGTTGAATGAACCCACACCACCATCCACCTCACCACTCACCGAACCAGATACACCTCGTTCGGCGCCGCCTTCAACCCAGCGATACAGTACATTCGCGGGATTGTCTTTGACCAACACACCACCTCAGGGAATTCAACACCCTCCGGCCAGTGGTGGGGGATTTAATCCAGATCAAACAGTGAAGATGGGCTCCACACCGGCCCCGCCGGTCGTGGCCGAAGTGAAAGGAAAAGTGCCTCGCCTTCAAGATGGGTTCTGTTCCGCCTGCGGCAGTCCGCAATCAATTGGTCAAGATGCCAATAAAACACCGACCGGCATGCCTGAATTTTGCTGGTACTGCGGTGTCCGATTTGAACCGTGATTGGGGCTGAAGACTCGCAGGCTCGGGGTTGAAGAATGTGAGAAAAAGTTAAACGGGCTGAAGACTATGGGGAATATAAACCCATCTTCTTCAGCCCGACGTCTTCAGCCCCAAGCCCACTGTCTTCAGCCCTAATTGGTTTCGGCGGCTTTTTTCTTCACAGGTTTGGTACTGGCGCCTGGAAGTGCGGCCAGTTCGGCACGGATTTCACCAAATGGGGGAGTCGCTTTCATCAATAGAGGCAATCGCTTGTGATCGTTGCTGATCCACATCCGAATCTGCATGGTGTCGGATGGATTGCCGGCTTTGTCCTGCGGACGAACGGCCAGATGGACGGCTTCGAGTTCTTCCCCACCCACAGTGAGTTTTTCAGTTCCAAGTTGCTCCACCTCAACCAGAAACAGCTTCCCGGCGCGGGTATCAAGTCCATTGAGTTTCTGGGTCTTCCCGCCCTTAAAATTCAGGTTGCGAATCGCCCACATTAAACCGGGAAGGTCAAACGTGGGTTTTTTCAGTGTCACCGTGGTTTTACCATCAATTTCAGCTTTCAGCTTCGAATGGTCAAACACCACCACGCCGTTTTCAGTGCGCTGACCTTCCTGAATATCACGTTCAGCCCGGTATGGAAGCCGGGTTTTTGGATCCAGGTAGGTAGTAAAAAGGTCGTTGACTTCGATCATGGTCTTGCGGATCAGACCAATTGTCTCAACTTTGGTCGTTACCTGATAGCCTTCCTGATCATGGAATGTCCCTTTGCCAGCCACTTCGAGCATCAGGCGTGCGGCGCTCACGTCGTTGAGCTTGACGGTATAACTCAATTTTTCACCAACCGTGAGGTGGTGGAATGATCCGACTTCAGCCGTGGTTGAATTCAGAGCCGGCTGGGCTGCCGAACCACGCCGCTGAGCTGCTGCCGGAACGACGGTTCCGGACCCAAATATCACAAGCAGCAATACCAGAATAAATACTTTGCGCATAATAATTTCCTACAATTGATGTAATTCCAGTCAGTAGTTAATAAGTCAGTAGTCAGTAGTCAGTAGTCAGTAGTCAGTAGTTTGTTAAGGGACCCAGAAGAAAATAAAATCCCACTGAAATCGGGTTCAGGGTTCAGGGTTCAGGGTTTCGGCGATGAGTTGACTTATTCCACGCAAGATGAAGGCTGGGGAACTGGCGGGTACCACTCAACGTGGAGTATCTGGCCCTGAACCCTGAACCCTGAACCCTGGTGGTATGATATTTCCATCCGACTCCCTAAGCTCATCTAGTTGAATAGCGTGACTATTTTCTAATGTGGGAGTCCCACTCCAAAATGGTATCAGTAGTCCACTAAACACTGATACCATTTTGGAATGAAGTAGTTGTATTAGAAAATAGCCAGGTAATTCAATCAAATAGAGTGAGTGAACTACTAACTACTGACTACTGACTACAAACTGATATCATTTCCTCAATCACCCTGGTGGCAGCCTCCGCCGGATCAGGATGGGCCGTAATTGGTCGGCCAACAACGAGATAAGAAGCTCCGGCACGGATGGCTTCTCCGGGAGTCATGACTCGTTTTTGGTCATTGGCGGCGGCCCAAACGGGTCGAACACCTGGCGTTACGATGTGAAAAGTCGGGTCTGGAATAGCCTCGCGAATCAAAGTAATTTCCTTTGGCGAAGCCACAACCCCGTGAAGCCCCGATTCCTGGGTTAATTTGGCCAGCCGGACGACCTGTCCTGCCGGAGTTTGGGCAATCCCAAGTTCATCCATCGTGCTTTGGTCACTGCTGGTCAGGACGGTCACCGCAATAACCATTGGTAATGCGAGCTGTTCGGCTTCGACAGCGGCGGTCAGTCGGCGGTTTGCTTCCGCCATCATGACACTCCCGCCGCTGGCGTGGACATTGAGCATTGTCACACCCAGTCGTGTGGCAGCAATCACGCTTTCCGCTACCGTGTTTGGAATATCATGGAACTTGAGGTCCAGGAAGATGCGGACGTTCTGGCTCAGGATGTCTCGCACCAGCCCAGGTCCTTCCGAAGTAAACAACTGGCTTCCAACTTTGAAGAAGCTCACCACGCCCGCCAGTTTTTCAACCAGCGTTACGGCTTCAGCCCGTGTGGCCACATCGAGTGCAACAATAAGTTTTTCATTCATAACAGTTAGGGGTCAGGGGTCAAGGGTCAGGAAATAAAGAATGAAGAATTGAGAATTGAGAATGAAAAACTGGTTCTTGGGTCTTGGGTCTTCTTCGAAAATATTGATTTCTAAGCACTAAGGGACTGTAAAAATACAACTTCCCGTTTTTATCGAAAGTCACCCGGAGAGATCCAATTTCAGAACAGGAAACCACGAAATACACGAAAAACATCGACCAATCTGAGTGCGGCACAAGGGTCAGCATAGTTGGCGGTTCCGATTTGCACGGCAGTCGCCCCAGCCAGAATAAATTCAATGGCATCCATGGCGGAGACAATCCCACCAATGCCAATCCGGGGAATGCGCAGGACCTTTGACACTTCATAAACCATCCGGACGGCAATCGGCTTGATGGCAGGTCCAGAGAGCCCGCCCGTGGCAAATGCCAGCCGTGGACGATGGGTGTAAACATCAATTGACATTCCAACGATAGTGTTGATCAGTGAAACCGCATCCGCACCGGCATCTTCGACGGCTCGGGCCACACCAATCAAATCACCAGCATTGGGTGAAAGTTTGACAATGACTGGACGTGTGGAGGCTTTCTTGACCGCCGCCGTGACTTCAGCCGCCAAAACTGGATCATTCCCAAACTGAGTGCCTCCCTGTTTGACGTTGGGACAGGAAATATTGAGTTCATACGCCGCCACGCCTTCAGCATCGTTGAGCATCTGGACCACTTCAAGATAATCATCAATCGAATATCCAAACACATTGGCAATAATCTGGGTGTCATGGGCTCGAAGCTGAGGGAGTTTTTCTTCAATAAATACTTTTACCCCAACATTTTGCAGGCCAATTGCATTGAGCATGCCGGCACTGGTTTCGGCAATCCGAGGGGGCGGATTTCCCTTGAGCGGTTTTGGAGAAAGCCCCTTGGTGCAAAAGCCGCCTAATCGTGATAAGTCAAAAAATGGAAGGAACTCCAGTCCATAGCCAAAGGTTCCGCTGGCGGGAAGCACCGGATTTTTCAAGCGAATCCCCGCAATTTCGACCTCAAGCGGATTACCAGACACACTGGAAGGAGCAATAGGCGCAGACGACATAAAATGATACCCTCGGTTTTTTCGGGTTTGATGAGTGAAAGAACCCTTTGATCCGTACCGGATGGATTGAAACTCGCCAGTGTACCGATTGACCTTCGACTTGGAAAGTCATTTATCAACTTCCTGGCATGCAAATGGATAAACAAGAATTGTAAAGCATTGATTTTCTGAATTTTATGAATGGACGTTCGTCTGCTTCGGCTACTACAGTTCCAGAGTCGGTTGCACCTGCCCTCGCCGCTGAATCCCAACCAACTGCTTCGTTCCCCGCCCCCGCGATTACCAATCTTCCACCAGCCATTCGAGCCCTTGCCTATCGTGACTTTCGCAATATCTGGCTTGGCGCCATGACTTCCAGCACAGGTTCCTGGATGCAAACCGTGGCGCAAAGCTGGCTGGTTTTTACGATGACCGGGAGTGCCTTTTGGCTTGGACTGGATGGATTTCTGGCCATGGCACCGTCCATGATGTTTTCATTGATTGGCGGTGTAGTGGCTGACCGGGTTGACCGCCGCAAGTTGTTGCTCTTTTCGCAATATTCGCAAATGACCTATGCTTTTGTCCTGGCGGCCCTGGTTTTTACCGGGAATGTTCAGGTCTGGCATATTTTGGTGCTCTCGTTTCTGACCGGTACCTCACAGTCCTTTGGCGGACCAGCCTATATGTCGCTCCTCCCAACGCTGGTGGCAAAGCAAGACATCCCCAACGCCGTGGCATTTAACGCCATCCAGTTCAATATGGCCCGCGTCATTGGCCCGGCACTGGCGGGGATTGCGCTCTACAAATTTGGAAGCGCCGCATGTTTTCTGCTGAACGGGGTTTCATTTCTGGCCGTGATTTTTTCGATTTACACCATCAAACCCAGAGCGGTTGGGTCGCAAAACGCCAAAGGTTCAATTCTGGATGGGCTTCGGCAGGGGCTTTCCTTTGTTGCCAATACCAAGGTCATCTGGCAACTGTGTGTGCTGGCCTTTTCGGTCACGTTTCTGGGGATTGGAATGAGCACGCTGCTGCCGGTGTTTACCCGCACTATTTTTCATGGAGACGAAGCCGTGTACTCGCACCTGATGTCTTGTGTGGGACTCGGCGCCGTGGCTGGAGCGTTTGTGGTGGCACTGCTGAGCCAGCTTCCTCATCGGGGCAAACGCATGCTCCTTGGGCAGGTCTTTTGCGGGTTGTTTATTGTGCTGTTTGCCCAGGCCCAAACCTTGTCACTGAGCTACTTCATTCTATTTTTTGGCTCAATGTCAATGGTTACCGTGTTTGCGGTGATGTCGGCACTGGTTCAAAATGCGCTTCCGGATGAAGTTCGTGGACGTGCGATCAGTATTTATATGCTGCACTTCCAGGCTGGAATGTCGCTTGGCGGACTGACCGCCGGAGGACTCGCGCAACTGCTGACTCCGGTACTGACCCTGACCATCAACGGTGCGCTGCTCTCAGTGGTTGGAATAGTACTTCTGTTGACACGTTCGAAGGTCAGTGAACTGTAAGAAGCGGGTTCCGGGTTCCGGGTTCAGGATTTTCGCCGCGGAGCGGTGGTTGAATTGAGGCAGGTCGTTTACGGCCTGAAAGACCAAAAGGACGAAAGAGACATAAAGGACATAAATTCGAAAACCCAGAACCCAGACCAGATGACCGAATGACACGGTGAGAGGGTGATTTTTTTCATCCCTCATCCCTCATCCCTCATCCCTTCTGAAAACCCCGAACCCTGAACCCCGAACCCTGAACCCCAAACCCTGAACCCTGAACCCCCAACCCTGAACCCTGACCCCTAAAATCATGTCTTTCGACCGCTATTCACGACACATTTTGTTTTCAGGCATTGGCAAAGCTGGCCAGCAACGATTGCTTGACAGTCGGGTGGCAATTTTGGGCTGCGGAGCGCTCGGCTGTATGCAGGTGGAATCGCTCGCCAGAGCCGGCGTTGGTTTTTTGCGCATCATTGATCGCGACTTTATCGAGTTTTCCAACCTCCAGCGACAGGTGTTGTTTGATGAAGCGGATGCCGAACAGCAGCTTCCAAAAGCGATTGCGGCGAAAAACCATATTCATCGGATTAACTCAGAGATTCAGGTTGAAGCCGTGGTCACCGATGCCCGCGCGGCCAATATCGAAGAACTCATCACCGGTGTGGATCTGGTCATTGATGGAACTGACAACTTTGAGACCCGGTTTTTGCTCAATGACGCCTGTGTCAAACAGGGCCGGCCCTGGATTTACGGGGCAGCCGTCGGGGCCTATGGGTTAACGATGACCATTCGACCGGGCCAAACTCCCTGTTTACGCTGTGTTTTGGGGGAAAATCCGCCGCCGGGGTCGTCTCCGACCTGTGACACGGCTGGAATTATTTTGCCGGCGATTGCGATGATTGCTTCAGCCCAAATCACAGAAGCATTAAAACTCCTCACCGGGCAGGTTGAGAAATTGCGCGGCACACTTTGGCAAATTGACCTGTGGGAAAACACGGTTCGGTCAACCAAACTGGATGGAGTGCGAGAGGCAGGCCAGTGCCTGTGCTGTGTTCAAGGCCAGTATGAATATCTTGATGCCGCTGCCAGCCAGCTTACAGCCATGTTGTGCGGACGTGGGGCAATTCAGATCACTCCGGCCATTCAAAACAAAGGAAAACTGGACTTGCAGGAACTGGCAACACGGCTTCAGCCTGTCGGAGAGGTCAAAGCCAATCCTTTTTTGGTGAAATGCCGCATCGGAGAGCATGAATTGACGATTTTTTCTGACGCCCGTGCCATTATTAAAGGAACGGATGATCTTTTAACCGCACGCAGCCTTTACGCCAAATATGTCGGGGTGTGAAATATCGTCATCTAGTCAATACTTGCAGCCTCAGCAATTGGTTTTGATTGGCGGAGATACACGCTATCATTCACACACGCACCCAGCCTGAAAACTACCTGACCGATAACCGCAGACCGCCTCATCTCTCAATTAGAAAAACCGCCTCAAAGCGGGACTCTCAACTCCTTTTCCGAGGAAGCTTCCAATGATCAATAAGCAAAGTCGTCTGGCAATCAGCATGATGGGCGAACGCCCTGAAAAATATGATTGGGTCACTGGTGAAATCCTGGTCGAACGGTATGGGCAATCCCATCCGCATTTCCTCTTAAAACAAAATGATCACGTGCTGGCCAAAATTGACTGGCCGTTTGCCCGCCGGGGCAACTACACCTCGACTGATGGTTCAGTAGATCTGGATTTAGTCGTGTCACAGATGGGCCGGACACTGGTTGCCAAGGACCTGATGAGTCATATGTCAACGTTGCACATCAAACGGACGATGAACCGGAAACACTCTAAGTTGATGATTTGCTTGTCAGATAGCGACTGTTTTCTGATTAAACCTCAGATTGACCGAACCAAACCCTGGCGATTTTCGCTGCACATTACCAAACAATTTTATTCGTCGGAGTTGTTTGATATCGAAATTCTGACCAGTCAGGAAAAAGCCCGACACCGACGCCGGCACGATGCACGAGTGGTGGCAAAAATTTTTATCAACCCGATCATGCGATGGGAAGGCCGCCACTTTCATCATTTGATGGCGCTGGTGGTTGGACGCATTATTTTTATTGGCAAACACGATAAGTTTCACTTTGACTCGGTCCATAACCAGTACTTTTCAGTCGAGGGCGCCAATGTCGTTTCACAAAAACGGCGAAACCATCATTTTCAGGACCGGCAATTTCTGCTCTAACCCCACCCGCTGACGCAGGTGGTACGGACTTCTTTCCTATGATTTATCTGGATAATGCAGCCACCAGTTACCCCAAGCCAGAGATTGTCTACACCGCATTGGGAAGATTTTTACGCGAGGTCGGTGGAAACCCTGGGCGTGGAAGCTACCGGGTTGCGGTTGAGGCTGAACGAGTACTGATTGATGTGCGCGGCAAACTGGCACGACTGATTGGGGCAGCAACGCCGGACCGGGTTATTTTTGCGTGTAACACCACGGATGCACTCAACATGGCGATCAAGGGAGCACTCCGCGAAGGTGACCACGTCATCACGTCTGAGTTGGAACATAATTCCGTGTTGCGTCCCCTGGCCCGGCTCAAGCAAACGCGCCAAATTCAGGTCACGACGCTCCCGTTTGATGTTCGCGGACAGGTTGACCCAGATGCCTTTCGGCGAGCCATTACCCCCCGAACCCGGATGCTGATCCTGACGCATGCTTCAAATGTGATCGGCACCATTCAGCCCATCGAAGAAGTCGGCAAAATTGCCCGCGCCCACAATCTGTTATTTCTGGTTGATGCGGCCCAAACCCTGGGCAAGATTGATATCAACGTCCAGACAGCCAACATTGACCTTCTGGCCGGGCCAGGCCATAAAGGCTTGATGGGCCCGCCCGGAACCGGATTTCTCTATGTTGGAGAACGAGCGGTGCTGGAACCGTGGCGTGAAGGCGGAACGGGAGGTAATTCGTTGCTCGAACTCCAACCACCCGAATATCCATTCTTTCTTGAAGCCGGAACCCCAAACACAGTGGGACTGGCGGCGCTTGGTGTCGCCCTCGAATATATCGCCGAACGTGGCATTGACCGTATTCGCGAGCACGAACTTCAGTTGCTTGAACTTCTGGCCGATGAGTTATGCCAGCTTCCGGATGTTTCAATTTTTGGGCCGCCAGATCTCGACTACGCGGTGGGTGTGATTTCATTCACGATGGAAGTCTTTGAACCACAAGAAGTTGGGATTGTGCTGGATGAATCGTTTGACATTGCGGTTCGATCAGGGCTGCACTGTGCCCCATTGACTCATAAACGGCTGGGCACGTCGCCAACGGGCACGATCCGGGTCAGCCCCGGAGCATTTACAACGGTGGCCGATATCGAACAGTTTATTTCAGCCCTGAAAACACTGGCCTTGAGCTGAGGAATGAAGAATTGAGAATGAAGAATGAAGAATGAAGAATGACCTGAATTTCGCCAAAATAACCTTGCCTTGCCAAAAGACCACCACCGATCTGTTCGGGGCACCTCTTGCAGGCGGGAAGCTCCCGGTCAGTGAGTGGAATCGAAGTTCACCTAAATTGAGCCTTTGCGGTGACGAAACTGACTCCCACCCTGTCTTTTATGTCCTTTATGTCCTTTGGCTCTGGCTCAATCAACCACCTGTGTGACCAAAACCGAGGACAGGATCGGTATTTTGGGCGAAATTTGGGGAATGAAGAATGAAGAAAGTAATACCAGCTACCCATCTCAGGTTTATCTACCCGACTCTATGTCAATCAATTCCGTGGTCAACGAAACTGGATCAGCGACACCAATCAACACAAACTGGAAACTTCAGGTCTGGGTTGGTGTGGGGCTGGTCCTTCTGATTGTTGTGGTTTATGGACAGGCGTGGCAGTTTGGGTTCGTTCGTTGGGATGACAACGAATATGTTTATGAAAATGAACATGTTATCGCTGGACTCACCCTCAAGGGAGTCATCTGGGCGTTTACGACGCTCTATTCGTCCGGGTACTGGCATCCGTTGACCTGGCTTTCCCATATGCTGGATTGCCAGTTGTTTGGGGTGCATCCGGGGTGGCATCACGTCACCAATATTACATTGCATGCTCTGAATACTTTGCTTTTGTTTGGAATCGTCAACCAGATGACTCGCCGCCAGTGGTCTGCGGTGGCAACGGCTGCGGTGTTTGCCATTCATCCAATTCACGTTGAATCGGTTCTCTGGCTTTCAGAACGCAAAGATCTGCTCTGTACTCTGTTTGAACTGCTGGCGATTGGGGCCTATCTTCGCTATGGCGCACAGACAAATTCCTGGGCCCGCTATCTGACAGTCATTGGGCTGACTGTGCTGAGTGCGCTCTCCAAACCGAGTATGGTCGCACTGCCTTTCCTTCTCTTACTGCTTGATTTCTGGCCATTGAAGCGAATTGATCTGCCTCAAACCGGTCAATGGAAATCCTTTTGGGTACAGACCTGGAGGCTTTTTTGGGAGAAGCTTCCACTGATTGTGATTTCGCTGACGATCATGCTGGTGACCTATGTTGGAACGCATCAGGGACTGATGGCCGCCAAATTTGGTATTCCCCGAACTCCCACAACCACCTATATCGAACCGGTTGAAATACCCGTCTCACATCAATTTGCGGATGCACTGGTCACCACCGCCATCTTCCTCAAGCGAACTGTCTGGCCGAATGGATTGTCATTTTTCTATGAATGCGATGACCCGATTGCCTGGTGGCACATTCTGGTGGCCGGAGTGGTTCTTCTCGGCTTTTCGGCGGGTTCACTCTGGATGATCCGCCGGGCGCCATACCTGTTTGTCGGCTGGTGGTGGTATCTCCTGGTTCTGTTTCCAGTCAGCGGCATTGTCGCAATTGCCACCCCTCGGGCTGATCATTACAGCTACTTTTCACTGATTGGGATCTTCCTGGCGCTCAGTTTGGGACTGGCAGACCTGACCAAACAAAGGCCGGGGCTTCGACTTGTTGTTGGAACCGGGGTCTGTGTGGTCCTGCTTGTGCTGTCAGGTCTTGCCTGGAAACAAACCCAAACCTGGAAAAGCAGTCTGACTCTATTTCAACATGCGACCCTGGTTGATCCGAGCAACAAAATCGCCCATCACAAACTGGCTGAAGAATACTTTCGGCAGGAACAATATGAACTGGCTCATCAGCATTTTGAAGCGGCAGGGAATGAGTGGGGGATGGCACTGGCCAATCAAAAAAATCAAGTCGGGCAGATTCAGGTTCTTCGACACCGCCTCACGGCCAACCCACGGGATGCCAAAACTCAACTGGCATTGGGGCAGGCATATGCCCAGCGTGGACAGCCAGAAGACGCCGTACCCTATTTGCAACGATCAACTGAACTGTCACCAAATGAAATTGAACCCTGGGTTGCGTTGGGGAAAGTGTACCTTCAAACAGGTGAGCACCCGAAAGCCCTGGCTGCTTTTTCACGGGCATTGACGCTTGATCCGAATCGGATTGAAGTCAGGCAGCAGGTTGAGACGTTGCGGGAAAAAATTGGAAAGTGAATCGCGACGAACCATCAACATTGAAAGCGCCGACAAGTCGGCGCACTCCAAAATTTTCTCCAAAACACAACTGGCGGCACATAGTGCCGCCAGTTTCTTTTTCGATTCAACACAATGGAGGTTACTTGCACCGGCAAGGACTGCCTTTTCCACCACGTTCACTGGCATAACTTTCAGCATCGGCCAGATTACTGAATTCAGCCAGGGTGCACACATTGTTGCCGCGAGCCGCCTTCATTTGATCCAGCGTCCGGCTATCAACTTCGAGTTTCCCATTGGCACAATAGACGTTATAGCGCCCAAAACTGGCGGCCAGGGTTTGAGTTCCCGCCAACAAGACCAGCGCAATGAGTCCAAAAAGCAATACCGACAGATGTTGTTTATGAAAGCGCATATTGAGAATCTCCAATAAATAGGTCGAATAAAATCAAAATGAGAAATGCTTGAACTGGAAAGGAATGTGATATCCCCTGCGATGTCCTGGATTTTTCAACAGTTGCCTTTTTGAGTGAAGGAGCGAGATAGCGAGTAGCGAGTGGTCAGACCAGTTGAGATTAAACTGGTTGTTTCAACTGGTCCTAAAACAAATTTTGGTTGACGACTCACGACCTCACGACCTTGCTCTTTCTGACTACTCGCTACTCGCTACTCACTATCTCGCTCTTTCTGATTACTCGCTACTCACGGTTTCGCTCATCTCAAAGCTCATCCTCAAATTGCTGGCGGATAACTTCCAGAATTGCTTCCCGACTGACAAACCCTTGTAATTCATTGTCCTTGACCACTGGCAGGCACGGAACGTTGGCAAATTCCATTTGTTCGAGGGCCACCACCACATCGGTTTCAGGCGAAATGCGCTCAAAGCGTTCAATCGGCAGCATATAGTCACGCAACCGGACGGTCTGCAAATCTTTTTCTTCAAGTGTGGAGCGCAATAAACGGAGCAGTTCCATGGTGATGATTCCAGCAATCACTTCTCCGTTTAAAACCAGAAATAACCGGTTGCGTGCCCCAAAATCGTGAATATCCAGAAATTCCGTCGCCGTCTGGTCGGCTGGCACAAACGGGAGTTCTTCCCAACCAACATCCTGAATGTGAATTGCGCGCAAACGTTCCCGGAGTTCAGCCTGCCGATAGCCATTCCAGGCCGCCCCAAACAAATAGAGTCCAAATAAAACCCACAACAGCCCCAAACCACGTTTCTCCAAAAGTAAAAAAATTCCAACGAACAAAAACAGTCCGGCGACCCCCTGGCCAAAGCGTGTCGCAACATAGGTAGCCTTGCGAAAATCGCCAGTAAACCACCAGATGGCTGAGCGCAAGACTCGTCCACCGTCAAGTGGAAACCCAGGCAGCAAGTTAAACACACCCAGTAAAATATTGATGGCACCGATTTCACGCAGCATGAAGCTAAATGATTTCAACTGGGTCTCAGTAAGTAAAGCCAGGATGAGCAAAAGCGCCCCGGTGGCCAGACTGACCAGTGGGCCAGTCAGGGCAATCCAAAATTCCTCGATTGGTTTCAGGGCTTCGCGGGCAAACCGGGCCAAACCGCCAAAGGGTTGAAGTGTTACAGAGTGAACCTGGATTCCATTGGCCTGGGCCACCAACCCACGACTCAATTCATGGATTAAGACTGAGAAAAAAAACAGCAAACTGGCGCACAATCCCCAGCTATAGCGTTTCCCAGGTGTCCAGGTGGGAAATTCAGAGGCCGCCCGCTCTGCCAGCAAGAGGGTCACAACCAGAAAGATGAAAGCCCAGGCACGGCTTACCCGGACATGAATGCCCCGAAAGGTGCCCAGTTCCACAGAAGAGGAATCCGTCATACTTCCATTCCACATAGAAAAAGTCAGCACCGAGAGAGCGAACAAATCAATGAGTTCCCTCCTTCCCGGTACAGTCAACCATCAATCAGATCAACGTGGAGCTGCCGTCTCATTCGGGGAATCAGGTGACTGAACCATTGAGACTGCGGCTTCATCGCCGTCTGGTATTTCCAGAAAATGATCTCCACGACCAAACATAAAGCGGGTTGGATGCTCACGCATAATTTTATCCTGCAAGCGCATTAACCCATACATCAGTGCCTCGGGGCGGGGCGGACACCCAGGTACATACACATCCACCGGGACAATTCGGTCAACGCCTTGCAGCGTCGAATAGGTGTTAAACGGCCCACCGACATTCGAACAAGAACCCATCGAAATCACCCATTTGGGTTCCGGCATTTGTTCATAAATGCGCCGAACCACCGGAGCCATCTTCAAAGTGACGGTTCCGGCCACAATCATCAAATCTGACTGACGCGGGCTGGGTCGAAACACACCAGCCCCAAACCGATCCAGGTCAAAGCGCGAGGCCCCAGTTGCCATCATTTCAATCGCACAACAGGCCAGACCAAACGTCATTGGCCAGAGTGCTGATTTGCGCGCCCAGTTAAAAACAAAATCAATTGAGGAAACGACAACTCCTGGTGAGGCTTCTTTTTCAACTGGCATAAGACAGAATTCGCCTTTCTGATTGTGAAAACTAGGGTTTGGGGTTCAGGGTTCAGGGTTCAGGGTTCAGGGTTTTCAAACCAAAAACCCTGTCATTTTTTATGTCCTTTTCGTCCCTTTTGTCCTTTTGAAATCTCTGAAACAGAAACTACCCCCACTGCAAAGCACCCTTTCGCCAGGCATAGTAGTACCCAACCACCAAAATTCCAAGAAAGACAAACATCTCAATCAGCCCAAACCACGCAAGCTGGTCATAGATGATTGCCCAGGGAAACAGAAACAAAATTTCAACGTCAAACACCAGAAAGAGCATTGCCACCATGTAATACCGGACTGAAAACCGCCCACGGGCGTCTTCCACTGGATCAGAACCACACTCGTAAGCCATCATTTTTTCAGGGGTTTCATTGGTTCGCCGCAGAAACCGCCCAGCCGTTAAAGCCCCAACTGGAATCAACACGGCAATTCCCAGCAAGATCAGAATCGGCAAGTAATTAATGGACGCGGTTGAATGAGCCAGTTCAGTGGTGTGTGCAAACCAGAATGCCAACATATAGACAAAGTCTCCTGCAGGGCAAATTGAAGTGATGAGGTTCACTCTCTGGGGTTGGGGCACTTGTTGGTGGATTGGACTTGAATTGTAAATGGAATTCTATCAACGAATTGCAGAAAGAGACAAGAAAACTGGCTGATTTTTTACAGACTATGGTGTGGAAAGCAGCCAGGTCACCGAAATTCAAGGTCAGAGGCCAGGCAATTTGCGACCGGCAAAGAAAAAAGACTCCAAAAACCAAATGAGTTTTCGGAGCCTTTTTTGTCCATACTGACATTGACCGTCCAGAATTCCGGCGTGAAACCACTCCGGGTTTCCGGTTTGGCCTAGCGCTTGCTGGCCTGACCGGCAGCTTTGGCATGAGCGGTAACTCGTGTATCGCGTTCCCGGATACGCGCTGCCTTTCCGCGCAAAGCACGCAGGTAATAGAGTTTGGCGCGACGCACGCGACCACGCTTGGTGACTTCGATCTTTTCAATCACGGTCGCATGGAGCGGGAAAATGCGTTCGACCCCGATGCCGAAGCTGATTTTACGCACCGTAACAGTTTCACGAACTCCACTATGCTTGCGGGCAATGACAACCCCTTCGTAAAGCTGAATTCGCTCTTTGTCACCTTCCTTAATGCGAACGTGAACGCGAATCGTGTCACCGGCAATAAATTCCGGATGCTGACGCATCTGCGCTTTCTCAATGCTATCAACCAACTGGTTCATCATGATGGCGGTACCTCCCTAGTAGTGCTGTCTCAAATCCGGCGTCATCTCATCCGGAAAAATTATTTATTCAGTAGTGTGGTTACTTTTGCGGGCTAACAAATCCTGCAGTATTTTTTGGTCTACTTCATCAAGGCAATCACGCTGACTGAGCAAATCAGGTCGGTAGGCCAGCGTTTTTTCAAGAGCTTTGCGGCGACGCCACTTATCAATTTCGCCATGGTGTCCGGTCAAAAGTTCTTTTGGGACATCATAGCCGCGATAACTGGCAGGCCGGGTGTAAACCGGATAATCGAGTCGTCCGGCGCTAAATGACTCGTTGACGGCTGAGGTTGAACTCCCCAACGTTTCGGGTAGAAGCCGGGTCACGGCGTCCACCACCACCATTGCGGCCACTTCTCCCCCGGAAAGCACATAGTCGCCAATGGAGATCTCTTCAGTGGCAACGTGGCGTGCAACCCGTTCGTCAACGCCTTCATAGCGACCGCAAATCAAAACAATCTGTGATTTTTGGCTCAGCCGAATGGCTTCCGCCTGGGTAAACAAGCGCCCCTGTGGTGTCAGTAAAATGATTGACACCTCAGACTGATCACGGTTGGGGTTGGTGTCAGACGGCAACGACCACTCTGGGTGAGTAAGTGCCTCAACCGCCCGAAAAATTGGTTCCGGTTTGAGCACCATGCCATCGCTTCCCCCAAAAGGACGATCATCAACCACGTGGTGACGGTCAAATGTGTAGTCACGTAAATCGTGAACTCCCACCTGAATCCGATGTGCCTCGTGCGCCCGTCGCACGATGCCATGCGTGAGAAACCCTTCAAAGAACTTTGGAAAAATCGTCAGGATATCAAACCGCATGCTGTGTGCTTCTTTAGAGTTCAAGCAACCCCTCAGGTGGCGTGACCACAATTCGTCGCGCCTCGACGTCAACGTGTGAGCAAATGCTTTCGACAAAAGGAATCAGATGCTCGCGTTCCTCATCTGAGGCGTCAGCTCCTGGGGAACGAACCACCAGCGTATCACCACCGCCCACCGCCAAAACATCCACCACCTGGCCAATCCGCTGACCGTCGGCCAGTTCGACCTGACAGCCAATCAACGAATCAACGAAAAACTCGTCGTCCTCAAGCTCAACTCGTTCATCCGAAGGGATTTGCACTTTGCATTTGGCAAGTGCTTCCGCCTGGGTTCGGGTGTTAATTCCTTCAAATTTGAGAATCAACGTGCCGTTTTGAAACCAGGATTCTTCGAGTTTGACAGGCTTGACCTCACCTGAAGGGTACTGCAACCAGACGTCTTCCAGCTCGTCAAAGTGCTCGGGAAAATCGGTCAGCAGATGAGTAATCACTTCCCCGCGTAACCCCCGTGCCCGCAGCACCACAGCCAGTGTGGCCCGGTCAGTTGGTGGATGGTTCATGGCGGGATGGTCCCTCTTCGGCAATTTCCAGCGCGCATCGAATTGACTGTTTCTCAGCCGCGGCATTGAGTACTGTCCGCAGGGCTCGCGCAGTCTTTCCATGTTTGCCTATGATTTTACCGATGTCAGATGACGCGATATGCAGCTCCAGAACCGAGGTGCCGGCTGATGATTGTTCTTCGACCCGAACCTCTTCCGGAAGATCAACCAGTGATTTCGCTAAATGCTCAACCAGCTCATGAAGGTCGGTTTCTGAATGTGATCGAGATCGAGAGGGGCGTTTTCGATTCATGGTACTTGGTGCTTAGTGCTGAACAAACCAGGGCTCAGGGCTGAAAACCAGGGCTTGGGGCTTGGGGCTGAAGTCCCGCAAGCTCGGAGCAATCGAAGGGATGAGGGATGAGGGATGAGGGATGAAATAAAACTAATTTCTTCAGCCCTTCGCCCCAAGCCCTCAGCCCTGGTTTTTTCAGCCCGCTGGCTTCAGGCGGCTGGTTTCAGGTGTTTGTTAAACAGTTCGCGAACGGTTTCAGTTGGCTGGGCACCGCGTTCTTGCCAGTAGGCAATCCGGTCGGCATTCAACCGAATGGCTTCCTGCGAAGGCTGTGCAATTGGGTTGTAAAATCCAAGGATTTCAATAAACCGCCCGTCCCGCTTTGACAGTTTTTCTGTTACCACGATGCGGTAAAATGGACGTTTTTTGGCTCCCATTCGGGTCATTCGAATCGCTAACACGAGTTACCTCCAGGTTACTAACGACGTTTTTTCTTGCCGCCGTGCTGTTTTTGCTTTTTGCGTTTACCACCGCCCATCATTCCACCGCCCATGCCGCCCATACCGCCCATTGGTGGCATTGGCATCTGCGGCATCATACCGCCCATGCCGCCCATGCCGCCGACCCCACCAAACAAGCCGCTGGTGGCGACGTCACGCATCATGCGGCGCATCATCATGTATTCCTGCAGGAGTTCATCAACTTTGCGCAGTGAGGTGCCGCTGCCTTTGGCAATCCGGCGACGACGGGAAAGGCTGCTGGTCAAGAGCACATGGTCATCGCGCTCTTTGCGGGTCATTGAATCAATGATGGCTTCGGTGTATTTGAGTTTCTGTCCGACCAGGGAGCTTTGCTCTGGCGTCAAACGGGCCATTCCAAAGCTGCGGAGCAGAGCATCGGGGAGCATTGACATTAATTTGTCAATAGACCCTAACTTCTTCACCTGCCGCAGTTGAGCGCGATAGTCTTCAAGCGTGAACTTGTTTTCCATCATGCGCTGCTGCAGGCGGATGGCTTCGTCCTCATCCACTTCGGATTGGACTTTTTCGATGAGCGAAAGCACGTCACCCATGCCGAGGATGCGCTGGGCGACCCGGTCCGGGTGGAAGGCTTCGAGCGCTTCGTACTTTTCGCCGACACCGACAAATTTGATTGGCTGCCCCGTCACATGTTTGACTGACAGCGCCGCGCCGCCACGGGCATCACCGTCCATCTTGGTGAGCACCACGCCGGTAATCCCAACCTTGTCGTGAAACTCAGAGGCGCTCTTGACGGCATCCTGGCCGATCATCGCGTCCGCCACAAACAGCGTTTCGCTTGGCTGCAGTTCGGCCTTGATGTTCGACAACTCTTTCATCAACTCATCGTCAATGTGCAACCGACCGGCAGTATCCACCAGCACCGTGTCAAACCCGCGCTGTTTGGCCATTTTGATGGCACCCCGACACAATTCAAGCGGGTCGTTGGTGGTGGCATCTTCATACACCGGGATGTTGATGGCGTTGGCAATGATGGAAAGCTGGGCACGAGCGGCGGGACGGTAAACGTCAACGGAAACCAGCATGGGCTGACGCTTCATTTGCGTCTTGAGATAGCGGGCGATTTTTCCGGTTGAGGTGGTTTTTCCAGATCCTTGCAACCCAACGATCATCACAACATTGGGTTTGACGTTTGAATTGAACTCCAGATCGGAGGACTCGCCGCCAAGCATGTCCCTGAGTTCATCAAATACAATCTTGACGACTTGCTGGTGTGGAGAGAGGGCTTGCAGGACATCCTGTCCAACCGCTTTTTGCTTCACCGCTTCGACAAACTGCTTCACAACCTTGAAGTTGACGTCGGCTTCGAGCAATGCCGTCCGGATCTCCTTCATGGCCAGATCAATATGTTCCTCGGTCAACCGACCCTGGCCGCGAAGGTTCTTGAGCGCGCGCTTCAGTTTGTCGGATAAGGCTTCAAACATGACTACTACCTCAACCTTTACTTATTGAAGATTATGCTGGGTTAGGGATTTTTTGGGCGAAATGCGCAAGATAGAGCTTTCCGGCAGGACTGTCAAGCAGTCGAACGGAATTCAAGGCGAGAAAATCGTTGGTCAGGGAAAAGAATCGGCGGAAAAAAGATTGTCAGGTGGGTGGAATTTGCGGGTGAGGGCGGGAATTTGAGCCAAAACCCACCCTCATCGTACCTGAAATCAAGCGGTGTGCGAACTGGCTTTATGGGCCTGTTCTTCAAGCCAGCGTTCGGCTTCGATGGCCGCCATACACCCGGATCCGGCTGCGGTCACGGCCTGCCGGAAGGTGAAATCCTGGACATCGCCAGCGGCAAACACCCCTTCAACACTGGTATAGGTCGAACCAGGTTTGGTCAAAATGTAGCCCTGCGGGTCAAGATCAAGCTGTCCGGTAAACAATGTGGTATTGGGCTGGTGACCGATGGCGACAAACAGCCCTTCACAGGGAAATTCTTCCAATTCATCGGTTTTGACATTGCGGAGCCGCAGCCCACTGACACCAGTTTCACGGGTGCCAAGCACTCCATCCACAACCGAATCCCACTTGTATTCGATTTTCGGATTGGCAAAGGCCCGGTCCTGCATAATTTTTGATGCCCGGAGCGACTTCCGACGATGAATAATGGTGACTTTGGGGCAGAACTTGGTCAAAAAGATGGCTTCTTCAATCGCGGTATCACCACCGCCAACCACGGCGACTTCTTTGCCACGGAAAAAGAATCCATCGCAGGTCGCACAGGCTGAGACGCCATAGCCCATCAAGAGCGTTTCGCAAGGGAGATTCAGCAGTTTGGCCCGGGCGCCGGTCGAGATAATCAGTGCGTCGCAGGTGTAGCGATCTTCCCCGACATCCACCACAAATGGGCGAACCGAAAAGTCAACCGCCGTGACCCGCCGGGAAATGACCTGGGTATGGAACCGAAGCGCCTGGGTCTTCATGTTGTGCATCAATTCCGGTCCCAAAATTCCATTCGGAAATCCTGGGAAATTATCGACATCGGTGGTAATCATAAGCTGTCCGCCTGGGACTTCACCACCTTCGACGGCCTCACCTTCAAACACCAGCGGTGTCAGGTTTGCCCGTGCCACATAGATAGCGGCTGTCCACCCAGCCGGACCCGATCCAACAATAATGACGCGATGATGATTTTGTTGTGTTGACAAGATGCCCCCAATCTCACGTCTGACGCTGTCACACTTCTATTGAGCGAGCATTTTCCGACTGGACAGGTCAGCGAAATTCAGTAAATGATGATGATTCAGAATGAAAAAAAACCGCCCACATTCTATGCAACCAGGAGAAGATAGCAAGACGCTGTGCCTTTTTACGTCGGGCGGAAAAACCAGGGCTGAAGAAGCCGGGCTGAAGAAGTCGGACTGAAGACTCGCAAGCTCGGGGCTGAACAATCCAGGGCTAAGGGCTTGGGGCTTGGGGCTGAAGAAAACAGCGTCGTGCCTGGCTCCTGGTTCTTCGTAGGAATTGGCTCCCAGGCACCACAAGCAATCTCCACTCTAACACTCAGGTTATTTCGATCAAAAAAACATATGCCGCGAACACCACACAAAAGTTCTCGTCCAAAACGTCTGTTGATCACTGGTATCGCGGGTGGTCTCGCCACTCAAGTCGCTTCGGCAGTACCACCGGATTGGGAAGTCGTTGGAATTGGCCGCCGCCCACCGCAGGAAACACTCAAGCGCGATATCATTTTCAAACAAATTGACATCACCAAAAAAACGCTTGAGGATCTCTTCCGCCATGAACACTTTGACGCGGTTCTCCATCTGGCTGTCGCCAATGACCAGCACTTGCCCATGAAGATCCGCCATACGGTGAATGTCATTGCCACCATGCGGCTGCTTGATTGTTGTGAGCGGCACAAAATCAAGGAAGTAATCCTGCTCAGCACCTCCGAAGTTTATGGCGCCGACCCAACCAATCCCATTTACCTGCCGGAAGACAGTCCGCTCAAAGCCATCCAGCGTTTTACCGAAATGGGTGATAAGGTTGAGTTTGATACTTATTGCCGGTCCTGGATGTATCACGTCAAAGACATTAAAACCACGTTGTTGCGTCCGTGCTATATCGTCGGCCCACACGTCCAGAACTTTTTGACGACCTACCTGCGCTATGGAATTGTGCCGATCCCGATGGGCTATGACCCGATGATCCAGGTCATTCACGAACGCGATATGGTTGAGGCCCTGCTCCGGGTACTGGCCAATCCCAAACGAGGCGTCTATAACGTGACCGGTCCTGGGGAAGTACCACTCTCGGTTGCCATCCGTGAAGCTGGTGGCATCGCCGTACCAGTGGTTTATGCGCTGGCCTCACCGTTGATGAAGCTTGGCTGGTGGGTTGGGATCTCACCTTTTCCAGTTCCGCAATTTGACTATTTGATGTATCCCTGCGTGATTGACGGTCGAAAATTTCAGGAGGATTTTCAATTCAAATCTGAATACAACCTCCATGAAACCTTGCGTACTTTGCGCCGGGCAGCCGTCCAAATGGATCGGCTTGATTCAATGCAAAGCCGGGAAGAGGAAGAGCCAGAAGAAGAGGAAGAGCTGGAAGAAGCCGAAGAAACTCGCCCACACCGGTCATCCAGTTCTGGGCTAAAGGGTATTCCACGTGACCGCCGACAAAATCTGGCACGGCCAAACCAGTGAGGAATGAAGAATTTACAGGGTTCAGGGTTCAGGGTTCAGGGTTCAGGGTTCAGGGTTCAGGGTTCAGGGTTCAGGGTTCAGGGTTCAGGGTTCAGGGTTCAGGGTTCAGGGTTCAGGGTTCAGGGTTCAGGGTCAGGGTTCAGGGTTCAGGGTTTTCGAATCAATGGTTGGTTTGGTTTCCGTGGGCTACGCACCACGGGTATTGCGCGACGCCCGTGCCGGGCTAAAACCCTTATTTCGACGTTTATGCCCTTGAACCCTGTCTTTCAAACCCTGAACCCTGAACCCTCTTCATTCTCACTGGTTTCCAAAAACCTTCCATAAATCATGAAGGTGGATCAGACCTTCAACCCGGTTGGCTTCATCAACCACCACCAGCGACGTAATCCGATAGCTTTCCATTAAATGCAGGGCGTGCGTGGCCAACTCTGAACGGGTTACGGTGCGTGGCTGTGGATTGCGCGGGTGATGAACGTGCATGGCATCTCCCGCCATCACGGTCAGGGCATTGGCGTGCTGGCGTTCGACCAGTCGGCGCAGGTCACCATCAGAAATGACTCCGAGTAGACACCCATTTTCATCAACCACTGTGGTAATGCCAAATCCTTTGCGCGACATTTCGATAATTGCCTCTGACATCGGGGTTTCAAACGTCACCCGTGGGACCTGTTCGCCGCCGTGCATCAGGTCAAAAACCCGGAGCAATAATCGGCGACCGAGCTGACCCGCCGGATGAAGCGCGGCAAAATCCGACGCTTGAAAGCCACGATACTCCAGGAGCGCCATCGCCAGGGCATCTCCGAGTGCCATCGCCGCCGTGGTTGAGGCGGTTGGCGCCAGGCCAAGTGGACAGGCTTCGCCATTGACACCAGCATCCAGCACAACCTGACTGGCTTTGGCCAGCGTGGACCTGGTTTTTCCAACAATCGAAATCAACGCGACATCTACGCTGCGTTCAATCAACGGGAGCAACCTCAAAAGCTCTTCAGTTTCACCACTATAGGAAAAAGCCAGCAAAATATCGCCTGGGGTGACTCGACCAAAATCACCATGCAGCGCTTCAGCCGGATGTAAAAAGAATGACGGGGTGCCGGTGCTGGCCAGCGTCGAAGCGACCTTTTGGGCCACAATTCCACTTTTGCCCATGCCAATCGTCACCACGTGGCCACGACAGTTGGCGATTTGCTCAACGGCGGCGTCAAAGGCATCATCGAGTCGGGTCGCTATATTGGAAATAGCTGAAGCTTCAAGGTTTAAAACAGTACGTGCCCGCTCGCGCAGGGTCAATTTCCGGGTTTCGATCACAGGTGCAACCATTGGGGAATGAAGAATGGAGAAATCAGGGTTCAGGGTTCAAGGTTCAGGGTTTAAGGAAATCCAATTTTTCCAATCAGTTAACCTTTTGTGAGTGTAAGGTAATAGCTTGAGACTGGTATTTGAGGATTTGGTCTTCCTGAACTGATGCTGGTGGTTGTTTACTCGGGGTTGGTATGTGAAGTCAATATTTTGCCGATGATGGAATCTGAAAATTGGGAGCTTGGGAGCGCACTAAACGATTCACCAATTGAAAAGGTGGGATTCCCAGAACCCTGAACTCCAACCCCTGAACCCTGACAATTCTTCATTATCGGGCGGTTACCAGAACATATTCTCCGCCAGCCAACGGGCCGGGTTTGTGCAGTCCCCGAATCAGAATCTGAGGAAATCCATTGGATTGAAGGCTTTCAATGAGTTCATCACGCGTGGGAAATACCTGGTCACTGAAATCAACCAGTCGTTCGATATAGCGTGCCCGCCATTGACGATATTTGGTGAAGTTTTTTTGCCAGGTCGGAAACCCACTGTACAACTCAACCACCGCCACCAGATATCCACCTGGGACAACCGCTTCACGCGCCCAGGCAAAAAACTCATTTAAAATCAAAGTTGTCGTGGCGGCACCACACAGCAAAGCGCCCAGCTTAAACCCGGCGGGATTGGGTTGTTTGGGGAGTTTAAGCACCTGCCAGGTCACCCGGTTAAAGCAATCCAGTTCGTGAGCCCGGTGCTGGGACTCGGCTTGTTCCGCTGCACAGACGGCAATGGCGTGCAAATCCAGTTTTCTCGATTTCTGCCACGCGGCTGCCAGCCAGTCAGCGGTCGGTTCCGCCACAATTCCAACCCGTGTGTCGTGGCACACGTTGGCTGCGTCCAGGACCTGGGCCGCCACTTTGGCAAAATTCATCCTGGTTTGGACTTCAAAGCGTCGCGTGATTTGGGTTGCTGTCGGGGTTGAAGCAGGCATGAAGGTGTGCCGAAAATCAACGCTCGATCATATCGAGCATGCTTCCGCCGCCTCCGCCTCCGCCACTACTACCTGGAGAGTGAGCACCCGTCGGCGTTCCTGGAAACCGATAGGCGCCAGTTTGACGAGCAGATGACGGCGGGGCCGGCGGAGGCTGGGGAGCACTCGGAGGAGCACCATCTTCCATGTCATTGAGTTGCAGCAACAGGTTGCCCGGATTTGAGGCGTAGGCGATGCCATCCTCTTTTGAAACCAGACCGCTCCGGATCATCTTTTCGATGATGCTGTCAAAAGTCTGCATGCCTTCGTTGTCACCGTCCCGCATGGCATCAACCAGTGTTTTTCCGCTGGATTCACCTTTTTCAATGTACTCGCGGGTTCGCATCGTCGAGCGTAGGATTTCAATTGCCGCAATTCGCCCCTGACGATCCGCCCGGGGCATCAGGCGTTGCGAAATAATGTAGCGGAACGACTGGGCCAGACGGGTTCGCACTACGTGCTCTTCGCTCTTGGGAAAGATCCCGATAATCCGATCAACTGTCTTGGCCGCATCAATGGTATGTAGCGTCGAAAGCACAAGGTGCCCGGTTTCAGCCGCTTCCATTGCGATTTCCACCGTTTCACGGTCACGCATTTCACCGACCAGAATCACCTTTGGGGCCTGACGCAGGGCGGCTCGGAGCGCCAGCGCAAAGTCCGGTGTGTCGCTATACAACTCGCGCTGGTGAATGGTGCTGTTTTTGTGTGGATGAATAAATTCAATCGGGTCTTCAATCGTGACGATGTGGTAGTACTTGGTCTGGTTGATCAAATCAATCACCGCTGCCAGCGTTGAAGATTTTCCGCTTCCGGTCGGTCCAGTCACCAGCACCACGCCATTTTTTAACTCTGAAATCTGTTTCAGTTGCTGCGGCAGCGAGAGTTCCTCGAATGACGGAATTCGATTGGGAATCACCCGCATCACGATGGCGTGTGTCCCGCGCTGCATAAAGACATTCACCCGAAACCGCGAACACCCTGGAACGCTGTAGGACAAATCCGCCGAGCCATTTTTTTCCAATTTTTCGGCATTATGAGGGTTGGCCCCGAGCAAAACCTGCGTGATTCCGTGGGTGTGTGCCGGCGTCAACATCTCCAACCCCTGAATTTTGACAGCTCGCAACTGCCCCAACAATTCAACTTGCGGAGGTCGCCCAGGCGAAAAGATCAAGTCACTGACCTTATCGGAAACCGACAACATCATTTGCAAAATCTGATTAAAGGTTTGTGCGAAGTTGTTAGCTGTGGACATAGATGGACCGTCTCCCCCCTTGGAGCTTGCTCAGTGTGAAAACTCCGTGCGTGATGAGTCGATTTTGGTTTGAGGATTGAAAACATTTGGTGTGTGAACAGGCGTGATGTTACTGGATTCTTGACCGTCCCGCAACTGAACATCAATCCGAACGGATGATTTCTTATGTGGAAATCTCCAGTCAGCTCCCTGTATTTTTCTAGCTGGATGAAACTAAATGTATTTCCAGCCAGATGTGAACCATATCGCACCAGGGTTACACCATATCGGATGCCACCCAAACCATTTCCTGGCTGACCAGTCTTGTTTCCGATGACTTCCCTGCCGGACTATCACATTTTGGACCAGCAATTTAGGAAAAACTGGAAAAATATTCGCTTATTTGGCACACGAAATGCCCAGAGAAAGAGAAACCAAAAGAGAAACCAAACAAGGGCACACCAACAACCCTTTCGCATCCAGGTACAACAACAACCCACAACCTTTCTGGGAGGAACAATTTATGATGAACCGTTTTAAGAAAATTACCCTGCTTGGTGTGATGCTGGCCGTTTTTGGATCCATTCTGGCGATCCCGACCTCGATTCAAGCTCACGAACGCAGTAAATGGAGCAAATACCGAACTCCAATCACAATTGCCGGCGGGACCCTGGCCGGAGCGGGAATCGGTGGACTGGCTGGTGGCCGCAAAGGCGCCGTCATCGGTGCCATTGCCGGGGCTGGGAGCTCCAGCATCTTTGAAATCGTGCGCACTAAACGCGATAAAAAGAATGACGACCGCTATTACCGCAACAACCGGTCTTCAAAAAACCGATGTCACCGGTCACACCATTGATACCCTGACGAAGTAGCGAAATAGTGAACTAGCGAAGTAGCGAAGTAGCGAAGTAGCGAAGTAGCAAAGTCAAAGCGATGAGTGAGTAGTTACACCAGATTGATTTGGATTGACTGCTCACGAATCGCTTTTCTTTTGTCATTTCACGACTTCGCTACTTCGCTATTTCGCCACTTCGCTATTTCGCTATAATTCCTCCCATTCTGATATTCCATCTTGTGCCGCCTCAACCAAATATGAAGTTTCTTCCCACCGACCTTCCAGGTGTGATTATTATTGAGCCAACCCTTTTTCGTGATGACCGGGGGTTTTTTCTGGAATCGTACCACCTTGAAAAATTCCGCCAGGGAGGGATTGATATCTCTTTTGTGCAGGATAACCACTCGCAATCCGTTCGGGGAACCTTACGCGGCCTGCATGCCCAGCGACAAATTCCACAAGGCAAGCTGATACGGGTGATTGAAGGCGAGATTTTTGACGTGGCCGTGGATATTCGCCGCACGTCCCCGATGTTTGGAAAGTGGGTTGGTGTTACGCTTTCGGCTGAGAATTTTCGTCAACTCTATATTCCACCAGGGTTTGCGCATGGGTTTTGTGTTCTTAGCGAACACGCCCAGGTTCAGTACAAGTGCACCGCTTTCTACCACCCCGGTGATGAAATCGGTATTGCCTGGAACGATCCAACGCTGGCCATCACCTGGCCAGTGACGTCCCCTCTTCTTTCCGCCAAGGACCAAAACGCCTTATGCCTCAACGATTTGCTCGATATGTTGCCCCATTAATCGCGCTGGTGGTTGGACTCTTCTCGCCAGGATTCCAAACCGCATCAGGATCAGTGGCCGCCCAAACACCACCGCCTAGTTCATCGCGAACAGCCCTTTCAACGCCAGTTGAAGTCCTTCCCCATCCTGGTTCCGCACACTGGTTTTATGAACGCGCACTGGTCAATTTTATTTTTGATCGGTTTAAAGAAGCGGATCTGGATCTGACCCTGGCCTTCGAGCAAAAACCTCAGTATCCGGAAGCCAAATACTTGCTAGGAGTTATGAAGGAACGGCAGGGACGTTTCACAGAAGCAATCGAATGTTACCAAACCGTGTTATCACGCACGCCCACCGAACACCTTCCGGCTCGATTGCGGTTGGTGCATTTGCTGCTGACCCAGGAACGGCCTGGTGAAGCCGGGCCACACGCCGAGAAGTTGATTCGATTGCTGAAAATCCCCGGTACTGAAATTGCCGATGCTCGGACCCAACTCCAGGTACTGCTCGCCACACCTGATGCCCGGCCATCTCAGATTTTTGCCCTGGTGGATGAACTCACGGATCGCATTGACGCCTATCTGGCCGATAATCCCAGTCACTATCTGGCAGCCACGCTTGACCGTGGACTTAATGACGGACTGGTCTGCCTTGAATATGTCAATCTGGTTCGGAAACAGGCGGAAGTGAAGCCGGTTGAGGTAAATACGGCGCTTCGCAAGGGATTTTTTACCCGGAGCATGTTCTCACCAGTGCTCTATTTTCAGTGGGGTGAGATCGAAGAACGCCAAAATCACCTCAAGGAAGCCGTCGCAGGGTACAATCAGGCAATAAAACAAATGTTCCATTTGGGATTTTCTGAAGGCAATCAAGATTTTTCAGCGGAACACTTTCGCGAACTCGAACAAAAATTGCAGGAGCAATCCCTTAAGAAATGAAGAACCCTTTTAGTGGTTAGTGGTTAGTGGTTAGGGAGCGTTAAAAAACAACTTCCCGATTTTCATTTGGGTCGAAGCCATTTTCTTTTGAGTTCGGTGGCACTTTCCCTGACAAAAGCTCAGACCCCATTGAAGTCTTTGGATTTCTTTTTCGTGGTTTTCGTGTATTTCGTGGTTTCCTGTTCTGAAATTCGATCTCTCCGGGTGACTTTCGATAAAAACGGGAAGTTGTATTTTTACAGTCCCTAACCACTCACCACTAACCACCAACCACTACTCTTCATTTACTCAGTTCTTGCCCATCGAAGCAAAACCGCATCCAACTCGTGTCTTTTGAGCGGTTTGGAAAGATATTCGTCCATTCCAGCGGCCAGGCATTTTTCGCGATCACCCACCATCGCATTGGCAGTTAAGGCAACAATCGGAACATGTGGCATGATTCCATTTAAACCACCGACTGAGGAGTCAGGATGCCCCAACTGGTTCATTGCTTCCAATCGGCGGATAATTTGTGTTGCTTCATACCCATCCATTTCGGGCATCTGGCAGTCCATAAACACCAGATCATAGGTTCGGTGCTGCAAAGCGCGAATTGCTTCCTCTCCGTTATCAACCACATCCACCCGATATCCACGTTTTTCCAATAACCGCACTGTCAACTTTTGGTTTACCGGGTTGTCCTCGACAACCAGAATCACCCCACTGGTCTTCGGCTGATCGTTGTCAGCGGTCAGGTTACTTTCGGTGAATAAGATTCCAGTCGTTTCAAACTTTCTCTCCTGAACAAGTTCTTCCTGATTGACAGAGGCAAAGGTTGAAGCCAGCAAAGCCTGTAAATGAAATGGGTTGACTGGTTTTGGAATCCGAGCTTCAACTCCCATTTCTTTGAGTTCAGTATCGGTCAGAATCTGGTCAACCGGGGTGAGCAGAAAGATTCGGGTTGAAGCCAGATTGGGAATGGATTTGACCATACTGATCACGGCCAATCCGTTCATTTCAGGCAACTCTTTCTCAATCAGCATCAGATGAAATGGTTCACCAGCCTTGACCGCAGCGCGGAGCACTCCCAATGCCTGTAAGCCCTCTTCAGCAATTTCACACTCAACGCCCAACCGTCTGAGATACGTCTGGCAGGTTTCGCGCACGATTTCAGAATGTTCAACCACCAGTACCCGCAGATGTGAAAAATCAGGCCGATCTGAGGTGGTTTCCCCAACTGACCGGAGTGTGGGTACGGAGTGGTGAGTCAATCCAAACTGGGCCGTAAACCAAAAAGTACTTCCTTTTCCGATTGTACTTTCAACTCCAATTTGCCCGTTCATCAACTCGGCAAGTTGCTTTGAAATGGCAAGCCCCAATCCTGTCCCCCCAAACTGGCGGGTGGTTGAGCCGTCAGCCTGCGAAAAGGATTCAAAAATATGGCTTGTGATGGTGACAGGAATCCCAATTCCGGTGTCAGTAACCTCAAAGCGGAGGCAGATGGTATCTGGTGAATGCAAAGACTCCACTCTGACACGGAGAACGACATGCCCGGTTTGGGTAAATTTGACGGCGTTGCCAACCAGATTGAGAATTACCTGCCGGAGTCGAACCGGATCGCCGTGCAGCCAGGGGGGTACATCTTCAGCTATCAAGTAGGCCAGCTCGATACCTTTTTGATGTGCCTGCCGGGCAAATAACTCAACGCCCTCAATAATGGTGCGGGTAAGATCAAAATCCACCAGTTCAAGCTGCAGTTTGCCGGATTCGATTTTCGAGAAATCCAAAATGTCGTTGATGATCTGCAACAGCGATTCCGCCGAATGATGCGCAATCGAGGCATATTCCTGCTGGTCAGTGCCCAGTCGGGTTTCGAGCAGCAATTCCAGCATGCCCAGAACTCCGTTCATCGGCGTTCGGATTTCATGGCTCATATTGGCCAAAAACATGCTTTTGGTTGCGCTGGCTTCGAGGGCTTTGCGTTCAGCTTCGAGGGCTTTGTCTTTGAGTTCCAGCGCGTTTTTCTCTGAAAGTCGAAGCTGATCAATCGTTTGTGCCAGTTCACGGGTGCGGGCCCGAATCCGTGCTTCAAGGCGTTCGGTTCGCTGGCTCAAGGCTCGCAACCGCAACTGCGTCCCGCCATAAACGCCCCCAATCACAATGCCGGTCATCAGAAAAATGGCCCAGGGTGACTGGTAAAAATAAGGTTTCAGGGTGAACTCGACCGTGGCTGGCGCAGTGCTCCAGATACCATCATTGTTTTGAGCCCGAACGACAAAGCGGTATGTGCCCGGCGGCACGTTGGTATAAAACGCGACCCGCCGCGTGTCGGCTGACTTCCATTCCGATTCAAACCCTTCAAGCCGATATTGAAAGGTCACCTTTTCCGGCACCAGCAAACTCAGCCCGGCATAATAAAACTCAAAATTTTCTTTTCCTGGGGCAAACTCAATCTGACGTTGAGGATAGAGCGGAATTGGCTCGTTATTGACCAGCACTTTTTCAATGACAACTGGTGGCGGTAACCTGTTGACCGGAATATGCCGGGGGTCAATCACCGTGACTCCAGCCGGCGTTGGGAACCACATCCGCCCATCACGCGCCTTCCAACCGGCTGGCTGTGAGGCTCCGTTGCACTGGCTGGAGCGCATCCCATCGGCTTTTCCATACACAACCGACTGTGCCAGGGGAATTTCGCCACGTCCAACCTGCTCAAGCTCTGCCCGGCGGATTTGAAACACCCCCTTGTTGCACGTCATCCACAAAAATCCATTCTCATCTTCCAGGATTTGGAAAATCTTATCGTCAAACAATCCCTGACGCGTGGTAAAGGCAGTCACGTGACCATCTTTAAACCAGTTCAGGCCACTATTGGTGCCAATCCAGAGTGCACCGGTTGGATCCTCATAAAATGAAAAGACGATATCGCTCGATAACCCATCACGGGATGATAGGGTCGTGATGGTTCCATCCTTGATGCGATTGATTCCGCCACCATCGGTGCCAATCCAAACCACACCCTGGCGATCAACAAATAAGGATCGCACAACATTATGGGCCAGGCCGTTGGCGACGGTGTAGGTCGCCGTCACTTTGCCATTCTCGACACAATTGACCCCGCCGCCATACGTGCCTACCCAGAGTCGCCCAAGCCGGTCTTCACACAGGGCATACACAATATCGTTGGTGAGCCCATTTTTGGTGTTCAGGTGAGCAGTGAATCGTCCATCAGTCCAACAATCAACCCCACCTCCGGTCGTGCCAAACCAGAGTCGCCCAAGCCGGTCTTCACAAATGGACTTCACCAGGTTGTTGGACAATCCATTGGCAGTGGTGTACGTCGTGATGGCTCCATTATGAAGGCAATTGACGCCGCCGCCATCCGTGCCAATCCACATCCTCCCGGCATGGTCTTCTAAAACAGAGCGGGTATTGTTGTTCGACAGACCTTCCTGGGTTGAATAGTTGATGAATTTTCCATCTTTCAGGCGATTCAGACCGGCATTGGTGCCAATCCAGAGGCTGCCTTCAAAGTCAATGCAGAGTGAGCGGGCATAATCCTGCGAAAGTCCCTGGCGTGTGGCGTAGACCTGCAGTGTTCCATTTTGAAACCGGTTGAGGCCACCGCCTTCGGTTCCAACCCAGAGCGTTCCGGTGCGATCTTCAAGCAGGGCCCACACCAGATTGCTCGATAACCCATCGCGCTGGCTGTACCCGACGAATTTCCCTTGCTCAAAATATCCAAACCCGCCACCATACAGACCAATCCACAACCGGCCATTTCGTCCGCACCAAAGCGATGAAACCGTGGTATGCGGCAGCCCTTCGGCTTTTGTAAACTGGCCCTGATGAAATCGGTTGAGCCCACCACCATCGGTGCCAATCCAGATATCTCCAATCGTGTCGGCACACAGAGAGAGGATATTATTGGAGGAAAGGCCATCTTGTGTGGTAAATGACTCAAACCGGTCGTTGACCAGCCGACTGAGCCCCGATTTGGTACCAACCCAGAGTGTGCCGGCGGCATCTTCACAAAACGCATACACAAAATCGCCAGCCAGTCCGTCACGCATTGAATAGGCCCGAAAGGCGCGATTCTGGTAACACACCAAACCACCACTGAGGGTGCCAATCCACAACCGCCCCGAGCGATCTTCAAACAGTGACCAGATACTGTTGCTTTTGATTTCCGGAGTATTGCGCTTATCAAAGACAGTAAACTGAGTGCCGTTGAACCGAACCAGACCTTCGTGGGTTCCAAACCACAAATACCCATCCCTGGTTTGACATAGAGAAAGAATCGAAGTATGCGGCAACCCGTCCTGCCAGACGTCATGTCCATACTGAGTCAGCGTTTTTTGAGGGTCGAGTGCAAAAACGGAACCAGAACACAGGCACAGCGTGACACACAGGGATAGCCACATCCCCAGCACTGTCCAAATGTGAAATTTTTTCTGCCCACATCGGGTCAAACATTTTGGATCAGTAGACATCTGACGAGACACACAACCAATCAGTGATCAAAACCAGGTGGCGACGGCTTTTTATCTGTACCCTTGGGAATGCCTTGATGACAGAACACCAGCGGTTCTGCATTTTTGGGGAAAGGAGAAAATCGCGTCAAGGCCAGGATTCTCTGAGAAAATCAAGCTGGGATATCGGGCGCTTCATCTCGACTATACCATAAAATCCTCATTTACCACGTGAAGCAGCATGATTTTTCATTCCCTTTTGGATCAGGCGGCACAGGGGTCTGGCGGTTTTGATTCAAGTGGTACCAGACAATCCGGGTGTTTCAATTCCGGCAATTGTTGGAGCTTTCACCGTTCAACTACCTTGAGAGCATTTGACCGCAATGGCATAATGCGAACCCTTTTACCTGGTTGGCCATTCCTGCTGAAGCTTTTCCTTCCGTTTCAGGCCAACCCCAATCACTTGTGGAGCAGTACCCATGCCTTCTTTTTCGTTGATTCGTCGAATGCTGGCCGTCTTTGTCATCGGCTTTGTCCTCACCGCTGGTCTTTTTCCGCAAGACCTCTTTGCCAGCCAGCGCAAACGCGCCGCGGCTAAACGATCAGCCGCCAAACGCTCTGGCGGTGCCAAGAAATCATCCCGTACCAAAAAAACCAGTCGCAAGAGCACTCGCGCCAGCAGCAAAAAAAGCCGTGGGAAGACCAGTGCCCGCTCCAATCGGAGTCGGCGTGGAAAGACCCGCTATGTCCGCACCCGTCGTGGAGGACGCCGTGCCGTATACACCCGGAGCCGCCGGGGCCGGGCGCGGAGCCGAGCCACGGTTGCCAGTACGCCACGGGCACCACGGACGCCACCTCGGGCTCAAATTCCTTCAGACCGGGTAACCGAAATCCAGGATGCTTTGAAAAAGGCCGGGTTCTATCAAGGTGAGATGACTGGTGAGTATGATTCATCAACCCGTGAAGCCATGAGCGCTTTCCAACGCGCCAATGGAATCAAAGAAACCGGGATGCCGACGGCGCACGCCCTGGCTAAACTGGGGTTGACGAAAAAGACTTCAGCCGCGGGCGACACCTCAGCTCCGGGCGTCCAGTTTGAACCATCCAAAAACCAGCCGCAAAATGAGGAAGACAATAATCAGTAGAACTTAGTCAGTAGTCAGTAGTCAGTAGTCAGTAGTCAGTAGTCAGTAGTCAGTAGTCAGTAGTCAGTAGTCAGTAGTCAGTAGCCGAGTGTTGGGAGTTCGGAGCTTATGTCAAGTATATTTGGTTTTATTTGAGTCATTTAGGAACAATTCTTTTCAAGAATTCGACGAATTCAACTATCCAGGTTTTATCTACTGACTAAGTTCTACTGACTACTGACTACTGACTACTGACTACTGACGAACAACTACATTCACAAATGCCGATGAACATCCACAAACTTACCGTTCCAACGCCATTTTATGTCGGTCCGGTGAATGTCTACCTGATTGACCAGGATCCGTTGACGTTGGTAGATGTCGGTCCAAATACCGACGAAGCCTGGAACGCGCTGCACGCTGAAATGCGCCGGGTTGGTCACGAAGTCCGTGACCTCCGGCGCATTCTCATTTCACACGCGCACACGGATCATTTTGGGCTGGCCGGCAGAGTTCAGGAAATCTCTGGCGCGCGTGTCTTTATTCATGATTGGGATGCACCACGTCTAAAACGTGACCCGGATTACACCTGCCATAACACGCTGCTCCATCGGGCAGGTGTTCCAAATGAAGTCACTCAAGGATTTAAAGCTGGCTATGAATCCGTCAAAGAGCTGGCCTACCATCTGCTTGACGTAGACACACTCAAGGACGAAGACGAAATCCTGTTCCAAAATTCAGCGTTACGCGTGGTGCATACACCGGGACATACCCCTGGCAGCATTTGCCTGTTGCGCGAAAGCACGCGGCATTTGCTGGCGGCAGATACCCTGCTCAAACACATCACCCCAAATCCGACGCTGCATGCAGATCCAATTGACGAACAGCGTCGCTTTCCATCGCTTTCCGAATATTTATGCTCGCTGGCGCGCATCAAGGAGATGGCCCCAACCTATATCCAGACCGGCCATGGCGACGATATTGCTGATTACTCCGAGCATTTTCATACGCTGGTGCATTACACTGATCGCCGCCAGCAGAAAGTGATTCAGTTCGTCCAGCAGAAACAATCGGTCACCGCCTGGGAACTTTCGCGCTATCTCTTTCCAAATACAAAGGATGTTCACATTTACCTTGGCGTTTCCGAAGCCCAGGCTCACCTTGATCTGGCAGTTGCCGAAGGTAAGCTCCAGCTTGAAAAACGCGGCCCAATTGACTTCTTCCGCCCCGCTTGAGATGACAGAATGACAAGGTGACAAGTGACAAAATGACAAGGTGACAAATGACAAGGTGACAAAGCGAACTTTCTTCTCACTTTCCTGAATTGACAACTCGCTACTCGCTACTCGCTACTCGCTTTATCTGGATTGACAACTCGCTACTTCGCTACTTCACTATTTCGCTACTTCACTATTTCACTATTTCACTATTTCGCTTTCCTGTTGCTCCTTTATTTTACCGTTGGAGATTCTCATAACTTATGGAATTTAAAAAAGTAGGCGTTCTCGGATGTGGACTGATGGGCTCTGGCATTGCCCAGGTGGCAGCCAGTGCCGGGTTTGAAACCGTGGTGGTCGAAGCTGACCAGAAAGCACTTGAAAAGGGCATGGCCGGTATTCAGAAATCACTGGCCAAATTCGTCGAAAAAGGCACTCTCACGCCTGAAGCCAAAGACGAAATTCTGGGACGGCTTTCCAGCAGCCTCGAACTGTCAGCCCTGGCTGACTGTGACATCATCATCGAAGCCATCATTGAAAATCTTCCCATCAAGCACGAAACATTCAAAAAGCTTGATGAATTGTGCAAACCAGAAACCGTGTTTGCCAGCAATACGTCATCACTTTCAGTGACTCAAATGATGACGGTGACCAGCCCTGAGCGGCAACGTCGGTTTGTCGGCGTGCACTTCTTTAACCCGGTGCCGTTGATGAAACTGGTGGAAGTCGTCAGAACCATTTTAACCGCCCCTGAAGTCTTTGATGCGGTGAACGACTTTGGCAAAAAACTGGGCAAAGTCACGGTGCGCACCAGTGACCGAACTGGCTTTATTGTCAACCGGTTGCTTGTTCCGTATATGCTTGACGCCATCCGCGCTCTCGAAGAAGGCGTTGGGACAATTGAAGATATTGACAATGCCATGAAACTGGGCTGTGGCTATCCGATGGGGCCGTTTACGTTGACGGATTTCGTCGGCGTTGATACCACCTATTACATTGCCCAGATTATGTTTGACGAATTCCGCGAAAAACGGTTTGCGCCGCCGCCGCTCCTCACCCGGATGGTCGCCGCCAAACTGTATGGGCGGAAAACCGGTCGCGGCTTTTACGACTATGCCGATCCAAAAAATCCGAAGCCGATGAATTTGGTCTAGGGAATGAAAAATTGAGAATGAAGAATGAAGAATGAAGAAACAATTTGGTTCCTGGTTTTTGGTTCTTCGAAAGCATTGGTTCCAAAGCACCAAGCACCAAGCACCAGATACATTCTTCATTCTCAATTCTTCATTCTCAATTCTTCATTCGACATCAGGAGGTTCTATGGGTACTGATCAGAAAAAGTTTACTGAATATCGTGTCGGAGACGAAGTTTCATTTGCCACGCCAAACGGTATGCTCTATGGCGAAGTGGTTCGAATCGTGACGGCTGGTGAGAACGGGGCCGTCGAAATTGAATATGAAGATGGCCGCCGCGAGACCAAACGCATGCGTGATCACGCCATGCGGCTGCTTCGGCGGCGAACTGGCGTGAGCGAACTGGAAGAACAACGCGGACCACGCACCCGCAGCAAAGATGATGAAATCCAGGAAGTTCGCCGGAGCGACCAGCGCCGCCGCTGGTAGTCGCTCAGGGCGGTCCCAAAAAAAGCAAACCCGATTGCTTTAGTTTGACTCAAACACAAGTCAAGCGATTGCCGACTGCCACTCAGAATTGTGAATGAGCTATCTCTTGTCAATAAATCATTTAGCTTATTCTTTATTCTTTATTCTTCAGTTGAAGCTGCCCACCGAAAACGAACATTTGTCAACGCTACATCAGCCGGTTGTTGGTTTAAACTGGTATTGTAGAAAGGAATCCTATGTTACGTCAGGCTTTGGTTCGCAGGCCGTGGGTATGGTGTCTTGTCACCAGCATCCTTGGAATTCACCTCCACCTTCTCTCAAATTCAACACCCGCTTTCAATTTGGAATACACCACCAGGGCGCGGCAGACAACCACGCCATCCATCACCCTTGAACGCGTGGTCACAGGGTTATCGAGCCCGCTCCTGGCCACGCATGCTCGCGACACCAGTGGCCGACTGTTCCTGGTTGAGCAACCTGGACGGATCCGTATTTTTCAGAATGGCACCCTGCTGGAATCACCCTTTTTGGATATTTCCTCGCAATTGATTTTTAGTGGAGAACGTGGACTCCTTGGACTCGCCTTTCATCCGGAATTTGCAACCAATCGCCGTTTTTTTGTGAACTACACGCGCCGACCTGATGGCGCCACGGTGATTGCCGAATACCAGGCCAGCGCCAGCAACCCCAATCTGGCCAACAACGCCGAGCGAATCCTGCTCACGATTCCACAACCCTTTGCCAATCATAATGGCGGCATGATTGAGTTTGGGCCGGATGGGTTTCTCTACATCGGGATGGGCGATGGAGGATCGGCGGGTGACCCGCAAAACAATGCCCAGAACGTAGACAGCCTTCTTGGGAAATTCCTGCGCATCAACGTTGATTCCGGAAATCCCTACAGTTCACCGAGCGATAACCCCTTCTTTGGGGCAACCCGTGGGCGGGATGAAATTTATGCCGTGGGTTTGCGCAATCCCTTCCGATTCTCTTTTGACCGGGAAACCGGCCAGCTTTATGCCGGAGACGTCGGCCAAAATCGCCTTGAAGAAATTGATATCATCACCAAAGGTGGGAACTATGGCTGGCGAGTGATGGAAGCCTCCGATTGTTTTAACCCGTCAACCAACTGTAACCGCACTGGTCTGACCTTGCCGATAGCCGAATATGATCATTCGGTTGGCTGTTCGGTCACTGGTGGGTATGTCTATCGCGGAAGCCGGTTTCCGTCACTGGACGGCATCTATTTTTATGGCGACTACTGCACGGGCGTGATATTTGGGTATCGAAACGGTCAGTCGTTTGAAGTTCGTGCCCCTGACAGCAACCTCAACATCACGTCGTTTGGCGAAGATGCTGACGGTGAACTGTATGTCATCAGTCAGGGCGGCGAAGTGTTTCGCATTTTGGGTCCGCAAAATGAACCGTGCTCCCTCACCTGTCCAAATGACATCACGGTCACGGATGAAGACGGCAATGGCTCGGAAGCGGTGACATTCTCAGCACCTCAGACCAGCGGCAACTGCGGGACGGTCACCTCGACGCCAGCCTCTGGATCAACGTTTGCAGTCGGCACCACCACCGTCAGGAGTCGAACAGTGGATGGAAGCGCTGAATGCTCGTTTACGGTCACCGTACGCCCCAAACCAGCCGACAGTGTTGAACCAGCCGTTCAGGTCATTGCTCCAAATGGTGGCGAAACCATCACCGCCGGCGACCAGGTCACCATCACCTGGACATCAAGTGATAATGTGGCCGTTGTCTCCCAGGATATTGATTATCTGTTTGAATTCATTGATCTGGCGCCAGTCCCGATTGTCACAGGTCTGCCAGGGAATGCTCAGAGTTTTCTTTGGGAATTTAATGGTCGCGAATCAGCCGCTGACACGATCCGCATCCGGGTGATTGCTTTTGATGAAGCCGAAAACCGGGGAACAGATATGTCAGATGCTCCGCTGACGCTGGTTACACCCACGGTTGACACCACGCCGCCGACGGTTCGGGTGGTGTCTCCAAATGGCGGCGAGAAACTCAAAGCTGGAACGACAACGATCATTCGGTGGGAATCGGCTGACAATCAGGGCGTAAACCGGCATGATGTCCTGCTCTCAACTGATGATGGAGCAAGTTTCCCGACCACACTTGCCTCAGGACTGCCTGGAACGGCCCAAAGTTTCGATTTTGCAATTCCAGCAACTCAAGGGAAATCAAAAACCGCCCGCATTCAGGTTCGTGCGACCGACGATGCTGGCAATTCGGCATTTGATACCAGCGATGCCAGCTTCCGAATTAAAAGACGAAAATGAACTGTCCAATTTGTCGCACCACACAGCTTGTTAGCATTCAACTGGAAGATCAGCTTTGGGCATTTACCTGTACTGCCTGTCACGGACATTGGATTTCTTCAGCAAAATACCACGCCTGGCTGGCATATCATGGGCAAACCCTGCCGGAAAAACCCTATGACGGGCCGCCGCTGGATACATCCGATGTGGAACAGACCAAAATCTGCCCTGAATGTCATCGGGTGATGCTCCGTTATCTGGTTGGCCACGGGACTGGGTTCTCACTCGATTTGTGCACCGGATGTCAGGGTGTCTGGTTTGATCCTAATCAATGGCAGGCTTTAAAAGGAAAAAACCTGCACGACGAAGTACACCTCATCATCACTTCGCCCTGGCAAAGCAAAGTCCGCCGCGAAGAAGCCCGCAACCGGATTGACGCCCTGTATGAAAAGTGGTTTCAGGAAGACTATGAGGAAATCCAGCGCATTCGAGACTGGGTTCAAAACCATCCCAATCGCCAGCGGTTGATCGCCTTCCTGATTGACCGGGATCCCTACAGTTAGATCTGAATATGAAGAATGAAGAATTGAGAATGAAGAATGAAGAAAAACTGGTTCCTGGTTCTTCTTCGAAAGTATTGATTTCTAACCACTAACCACTAACTTCATTCTTCATTCTCAATTCTTCATTCTCAATTCTTCATTCTTCATTCTTCATTCTTCATTCACATGTCTGGACCAGCCGTTAACATCGTCACCGGATTTTTAGGCAGCGGAAAAACCACGCTGCTCCAACACGTGCTCAAGCACGGACTCAATGGCCGTCGGGTCGCCTTGATCATCAATGAGATGGCCGACCTGGGAATTGACGGCCAGATTGTCGAATGCGCCAATGTTGAGCGCATGATTGAACTCAACAACGGGTGTATCTGCTGCACCATCAACCGCGAATTTGCGTCAGCCATTCAATCCATTATTGAAACCGCCAATCCGCACCTGATCATTATTGAAACCACCGGCGCTGCCGAAGTCATGCCGCTCATTGATGAGGTTTACACCTGTGGGCTTCGGGTGGACGCGGTGATTACGGTGGTGGATGCGCTTAACTTTTTTGCGGCGGCTGAAACCAGCGATGTCACGATGGAACAGGTTGCCGGGGCGGATTTTCTCGTTTTGAACAAGCTGGATCTGGTCACGGCTCGACCGTTGGGGAAAGTGCGACGAACACTGCGCAAAATCAATCCTCGGGCGCTGATTTTGGAAACAGTTCGCGGCGCGCTGGAAAGTGATGTGCTGTTTGCGACCAGTGCGGCTTCATTTCGCGAACATCTCCGCCGGTCACCATCACTGGTTGAATCATCTGGTGCAATAACGACAGCCACCTCACCTGTCCTGGAACGGTATCTGGCGGCGGCGAGCAGTGGGCACCGATCCAGTCGTGGTTCGCGAAGCCTTCCGGTGGCAAGCGGCAATCATCTCCAGGAAGCTGATCTGTCGGCCTTTAGCTATACCAGTTCCGAACCATTGAAACGGCTGGCCTTTGAACAATTTCTCGAAGCACTCCCACCAGCCGTCTACCGGGCCAAAGGGATTGTTCATTTTGACGGTGAACGCTGGCCCTGCCTGTTTAATTTCACCTGTGGCCGCTATGATCTGGATCCGTTGCTCTACCCGGTCACGGCAGGGTTCCAAAATCAGGCAATTTTTATTGGCCACACGATTTCAACGATCAAACCCCAAATCCTGCCCAGACTTCAGGCTTGTGAACGGAATTCTCCAAATCACAAATAAACTACCCGCTTTTTGCAATCCATCGTTGACAAAGCAAGAGTTGGTTTTTTATTTTGGCAAACCTTAATCTATCCTTAAAGAAAAACGGTAACTCCTCATGGAACAAGAAGTTCTTGAACGGCTGCATCAAAAATTGCTCGACAAACGGCGGGAACTCCAAATTGCCCTGAACATTGAGTCTCAGAAAGACAACCAAATGGATGAAGAAGGCAAAGATCCGCTCGATGCAGCAGCGACTTATACCAATCGCGAACTGGTTGCTCGCCAGATTGATCAGTATCGTCAACTCCTGCTGGATGTTGAAGAAGCGTTGGAGCGAGTCGAAGAAGGAACCTATGGCGTCTGCCTCGGTTCCGGTGAGCCGATTCCGATTCGACGCCTGGATGCCATTCCCTGGGCCCGCTACACCATTGACTATCAAGAAAAGCTTGAGCAAGGTCTGGTCATTGATTGATACACACCTGCCATGAACGTTCCTTCAACTTTTTCTGAACGACTGGATGCCATTCATTCACGCATCCATGCGGCCTGTGCCCGAGCTGGTCGCACATCCGACAACATCACCCTGGTGGCGGTTTCCAAAACGAAGCCGGTTGAAATGCTGCAGGAAGCATTTGAAGCCGGCGTTCGTCATTTTGGGGAAAATCGTGTGCAGGAAGCCGCCACCAAAATCCCACACTTGCCCAAAGCGGGCCTTACCTGGCATTTGATCGGTCACTTACAAAGCAACAAAGCCAAATCGGCAGTGGAACTCTTTGATGTTATCCATTCGGTTGACTCAATTGCCCTCGCCACCCGATTGAATCGGCTGGCTGGCGAACAAAACAAACGTGTACCGATTTTCCTCCAGGTTCATCTTGGCGATGAAGAAAGCAAAGCAGGGATTGACCCGGCTGAACTTCCCGCCCTGTTTCAAACCGCAGCTCAACTGACACATCTAAAGATCACTGGATTGATGGCGATTCCACCCTATTTTCCTGATCCGGAGCAGGTTCGCCCATCTTTTGTGACCTTGCGGCAGTTACGCGATCAACTCGCGGCTCAATTCCCAGACCAGTCGCCACTTCCCTTTCTGTCAATGGGCATGAGTCATGACTTTGAAGTCGCCATTGAAGAAGGCGCCACCCACGTCCGGGTTGGGACAGCCCTCTTTGGCGGACGATCCTAAAACCATAGGGTTCAGGGTTCAGGGTTTGAAAAACAGAGCTCAAGGGTCAGGATAAAAGACACAAGGGCAGAAAAATTAGACCGTTGTTGATGTGAGGTATGTTCAATTCGAAAACCCTGAACCCTGAACCCTGAACCCTGAACCCTGAACCCTGAACCCTGAACCCTGAACCCTGAACCCTGAACCCTGAACCCTGAACCCTGAACCCTGAACCCTGAACCCTGAACCCTGAACCCTGAATGGCTGATTGGACGGCGGCTGAACTTGGGGTGGCGGCAACCCAGGAAGCCCTCCGGCGGGCGGGTCTCGCACCGGAAACAGTGCAGGAAGTCATCTTCGGCAGCGCCCGGCAGGCTGGCGGCGGCCCAAACGTGGCGCGCCAGATTGGCTATCGGGCGAGGATTCCAGAGAGCGTTCCGGCCTACACGGTCAATCAGGCGTGCGCGTCAGGGCTGAAAAGTATGTTGCTCGCCATTCAGGAAATCCAGCTTGGACAGGCTGATGTGGTCGTGGCTGGGGGAACGGAATCAATGAGCCGTGTTCCTTACTTTGCCGAAGGTGCCCGGTGGGGCGCCCGCCTTGGTCATACACAACTGGTTGACGGTATGTACCGCGACGGCTTTTTGTGCCCGCTGTCCGGAAAAATTATGGGTGAAACCGCCGAAACCCTGGCCGTCCAGTATGGAATCTCCCGCCGTGAGCAGGATGAATTTGCACTTCGCTCACATCAGCGAGCCGAAGCGGCTGAAGCTGCCGGATATTTTGCCGCCGAACGGATGACGCTTTCGCGCACCGATTCCCGTGGCCGAACCCAAACCCTTGACCGGGATGAACATCCGCGTGCGGGAATGAAAATCGAGGATCTGGCCAAACTCCCACCGGTCTTTTCCAAAACCGGCACGGTTGCAGCAGGCAATTCAAGCGGTATCACCGATGGTGCGGCTGCCCTGGTGGTGCTTTCCGAAGAAGCCGTGACTACCCACCAGATTTCTCCACTGGCACGTGTTGTCGGATACACAACGGTTGGTCTTGATCCAAATGTGATGGGGCTTGGGCCAGTTCCGGCAACGAAAAAGCTCCTTGACTGTGAGAAACTCTCCCTGGATGAAATTGATTTAATCGAATTAAATGAAGCATTTGCCGCTCAAGTCATCGCCTGTGACCGCGAACTGGGCCTGGATCCTGAACGGCTCAACGTCAACGGCGGGGCGATTGCCCTCGGCCACCCAATCGGGTGTACTGGGACACGGATTGTGGTCACGCTGCTCCACGAAATGAAACGGCGACAGGCCCGACGCGGCCTTGCAACTTTGTGTGTGAGTGGTGGTTTAGGTATCGCGCTTTTACTCGAAAACGTTTAAGATACCCCGCCGAAGAAAATTACCTTCCGTAATTTTCGACCTTTTTCTGAAACCACCATTGACCTTATACCAGTTTGTAGTCAGTAGTCAGTAGTCAGTAGTCAGTAGTTCGCTAAGTTTGTTTGATAGAATTACTTGACTGTTTATTCATACCAGGATTTCATTGCAAATTGGTAGTACCAACCTGTTGCCGGTTTCTTCAGCCATTGAAGGAGGGAGTACGCTATGCTCAAGACACGCCTGTACTCGGCTGCAGCCTTTCTGATTGCCTTCACCATTGGCGTCGGCCTCGGTCAACTTCCACTCAAACTCTCCACCAATGAACCTCTCCCCATTGCCTGCAGTTTTGATTCGTTTCCAAGGTTTACCTCCATCACTGCCGTGGCCTTCTCCCCAAATAATCAGTTGGTGGTTTCGGGGGATACAGCCGGGCATGTATGCCTGTGGCGAACAAAAACGCAAACCCTGGTTTGGACCAGTAGTGCGAGTCACGCTGGTAATCGGGTGCTGTCCCTGGCCTTCTCTCCAGGTGGCACCACGGTTGTGGCGCTTTCCAAAGATGGCCGAATAACCACTTTTGATGTGGCTGGCGGGGAAATACTTCAGGTCACTGAATCCTTGCCGAAATTTGGAATCGAGGGCGGTGCCATACAGGTTACCTCCGCCCAGGAAACTTCAATTATGGTGTTTGGAGGCAGTAGTTCGTTGCGAAACTGGGCCAAACTCAATGGTCGGGAAGACCGGTTACATCCTTTCGATAATACGGCAACCTGTGTTACCTGGTCATCGCAAGCCAATCGCTATGGGCTTGGAAATCAAAGTGGTCTGGTCAAACTCTATGACCGGGAAACTTTTTCTGAGATCACAAGCTGGGCAACACCATTTTCGGAAATACAGGCGGTAGCACTTTCCCCAAGCGGTAAGCAACTGATTGCCTCAGGTAAGTCGGGATTCCAAATCATCAGCACAGAGAACCCAGGCAAGGAGTTCTATTTTTCCAATTCGACGTTTGGAACACTTACTGGTTTTGCTTTTTCTCGGAATGAACGATGGCTGGTAGCTGGTGACCATCGTGGGAAAATAGTGATCTGGTCAATTGATCCTGAGATGGGGCATCCACCAATCCTTCAACAGCAGTGGTTGGGTGATGATTGTTGCCGAGGCAACTCGTCTCAAGCCTGTTCTGGGCTGGAGCACCATTTAGGAACGAACTTGCATTCGTGCACGTCACACTGTACTCATGGCGACTGATTCATAACGAAAGTATCTTCCTCTGCAGGTTGATACTCTTTTCTGTACCTGATCCAAATTTCATCGGGATCACTGCCCACGGTTCAAGCGGTTTTATGGCCAAAAAGTGTATTCAATTGATTTCCTATCTTTTGCTTCCATTTCAGGTAGCACTGGTGATTGGCGTTGGTGTCATTCGTGCGCTACTACCTGCGAAAGAAACCAAATTCCGGGTGAGCACCCAGCCTGCACCCGCGAAAGCTTAAACCACGGAGGGAACCGGAGGATATGATTTGCCATTCCTGTGGCCGTGACGTCCGCATCCTTGGTCGCGTCGGACGAACCGCTGAATGTACTGAATGCGGTGCGGACCTGCATTGTTGTCGGAACTGTCGTTTTTTTGATACTTCGGCACCCAATCAGTGCCGGGAACCAATTGCCGAACCTGAGAAAGACAAAGCAGCGGCAAATTTCTGTGACTACTTTGAAGCCAATACCAAAATTGCGCTTACGACCCGAAGTGGTCCAACGTCAAGCGATTCACGCAAAGCATTTGACGCATTGTTCAAGAAAAAATGAGGAGGAACAGGTCCGGTGCCTGCATCAACTGATTTGGCCTATTTGAATGCTGTCGTTCAAGCGATTCGTCAGCAACCACCAGAAGAAGCCTTGAAGGAGATCACCGAGCAGTATCCAACGCTCGATCCGGTCCGCATTCTCAAAGACCTGACCTGGGCAAAACAGCTCAAACAAAGGGGATACAGCCGACAAGAGATTCTGGAAGACCTGCACCTTGGATGAAGCTCCCTGGCGTCGGTTTCACGACCGACGCTGCTTCCCCTACCCTACTTCCGGTGGGCGTTGCCCTTCAACCCACACATCACCATCTTCAAAAAACTCACGTTTCCAGATCGGCACGATTTGCTTCACCCGATCAATCCCAAACCGACAGGCATCAAACGCATCTTTGCGATGGGCGGAAGTCACCACAATCACCACGCTTGACTCGCCAATTTCAAGCCGTCCCACGCGGTGCACAATCCCAATCCGATCAATCGCCCACTGGCTCAGCGCTTCTTCGGCGACTTGTTTCATGGTTTTGAGCGCCATGCCGGTATAGCCTTCATATTCCAGGTAGAGCGTCCGGCGGCCTTTGGTGTTATTGCGCACCACACCATCAAACGTCACCACGGCCCCGTCTTCGCCGCGCAACAACCGCTTGACCATGGAGTCCGAATCAATCGGCGTGGTCGTGACCTGGACAAAATATGCCTCCCCCGTCAACTCGTGAACTGGCTCCCCACCTGAAACCGGCGGGAAGACCGCGACTTCATCCCCAGCCTGGATCGGCTGATTGGGCAAGGCATAGGCTTCGTTGACCGCCACCAGCAGCTTCCCAGCGTAGGGGCGCAGGATTTCGTGACGGGTAAACAGTGATTCCAAAACCAGGGCTGCCGTGCTCGGAAGCGCAACCTGAAGCGTGACTTCAGAAACGCCCACCAGGGCACGGCATTGACCAAACAGTTGAATCTGGAGCGAAGAAAGTTCGAATGATGATGAATCAGGTGTCATTTTAGGGTTCGGGGTTCGGGGTTCGGGGTTCGGGGTTTAGAAAAAGACAATAGTTCATTGTATTTTCCACTCTATCTGCCTGACAACCTGAAATGGATGACAAGATGACAGATGACAAAATGACAGATGACAAAATGACAAAGTGACAAAGTGACAAGGATAGTAGAACATTTGTCACCCTGTCACCCTGTCACCTTGTCCCCTTGTCCTCCTGTCCCCTTGTCCCCTTGTCACCCTGTCCCCTTGTCATTTGTCACGCTGCTGTCTTCATCGGAACTGGTGGGACTCCGTGATATTTGCGCTGCACGGCTACCATCATTTTGAGTGCGGTGAAACGCCGCTGCATGGTGTCGGTCCCGATGAGCACGCGCGGCACGTGCTCCAGCATGTACTGTGTTCGGACTTCACTTGTAAAAGTATCTGCCACATCCAACACGGCCTTCAACCGGTCCAACCGGCTGCCGGTCATCGCCATAAAGGCAGCCTGGTCAATGAGTTCGTACCGTCGGCGGTTGAGTTCGACTTCGCGGCTATGTTCTGGGCCAAGCGAAGCCAGATACTTCAAATGCTCATCAACCCAACGCAGGTGTTTTTCTTCATCCCGTCGAATGATTTCCAGCACCGGGCGGACGACCTGATGATTGGGGAGTGCTTCAATCAACAGGTTGAGCATTTCAAGCGCGCGTTTTTCAATTTGGAGCAGCCCGGCGAGTAATTCAATCAAACTCGGCAGGTGCTGGGCCGAATGTCCGGTCAGCCGTTGAAACTCGGTCATAAATGTTTCGCCATCAACTGGTTTTGGCGTACCCCCAATTTCAATGAGTAACGCTTCCAGCATATCAGCATGGCGAGCTTCATCTTCGCTGTGCTGCCGGAGCCGGGCCGCATATTTCGGCGGGAGCTTTTCAGCATACATATCGAGCAATAATCTCGCTTCGCTGCCTTCGCCAACCCGCATTCGATTGATAATTTCCCGCAGCACTTCCGGATATTGAACAGCCGTTGCTAAAACGTCTTGTTTGTTAAATTTACCTGTAATAAATCGTGCCATATTTTTGAAATTCATACTCTTGCTCCTTGTTGAAAAACTTCGGGCCTGGGACTGAAGACTTCGGATTGAAGACTTTGGGCTTGGGGTATTAAACCCGTTTTCTTCCGCCCTGAGCTTGCGAATCTTCAGCCCCACACCCTGAGCCTTGGTTTTCTCAGCCCATTTTCTTCAGCCCTCAGCCCTCATCTTCAGACTGTACGCACCAAAAACATCTGTCAGAAGTCGAACACGACGAGTGAACGAATTGGCACGACGAGTGACGAAATAGCCCTTTGAGTGACCACGCTGGTGTCACTGTTCCACAAATCAGGTCTTGAACTTGATGTGCTGCCTGCCAACACCAGAGCGGTTCTCAAGCCTACAAGGATCAAGGAAGATGAAGTGGTCCTCCCGAAAAAATTTGTAGTCGTTTGATGCAAGGTGACAAAATCCGAGGATCCATTACATGTAAAAAAGCCAGATCCTCATCATTCTTTGCTTGACAGAAACCGACTTTGCTTTTACTCAAGCAAGGCTCAAAGGTCAGTATTCAATTTATTTTTAGGAGAATTTATGGTTACGCTTGAAGATGCACGTCGGGTGATTGCCGCCGCCGAACAGAAAGCCGCTGAAATCGGCCAGCCGATGAATATTGCGGTTGCCGATGGCGGTGGGAATCTGGTGGCACACGTCCGCATGGACGGCGCCTGGCTTGGAAGTATTGATATCTCAATCAAGAAAGCCTACACCTCACGGGCTTTCGATATTGCGACCAAAGATTTGGCCGAACATAGCCAGTCTGGAAACCAGTTTTTTGGTATCCACGCTTCAAACGATGGCAAAATTATGATCTTTGCCGGAGGCACCCCACTTAAACGCGATGGAAAAGTTGTCGGCGCCATCGGTGTCAGTGGCGGAAGCGGCGAACAGGACCACGCGGTTGCCGAAGCTGGCGCTGCCGCGTTCTAACCCAGGAGGATGAAAAAGTGGTTAGTGATGAGTGGTTAGTGGTTGGTTCTTGGTTCTTGGTTCTTCGGAACTATTGATTTCTAACCACTACCCACTCATCACTAACCACTCATCACATTCTCAATTCTCATTCTGAACCCTGAACCCTGAACCCTGAACCCTGAACCCTGAACCCTGAACTCTGAACCCTGAACCCTAACCATGAACCTTCTTGAAACTGAACGACTTATTCTCCGTGATCTCACACTTGATGATGCTGAATTTATGCTTGGACTCATGAATCAACCATCCTGGATTCGGTTCATTGGAGATCGAGGTGTGCGAACCGTCGAAGAAGCCCGAACTTACCTGACCAATGGTCCACTGGCCATGCACGCCAAATATGGGTTTGGGCTGTACGTGACCGAACTCAAAGACGGTGAAACTCCAATTGGTATTTGCTGCCTGATCAAACGTGATGCCCTGCCGGACGTAGATATCGGCTACGGGTTTTTGCCTGAGTTTTGGGGCAAAGGGTACGCCTTCGAATCAGCCTCCGCACTTTTTGAATATGCCAAAAGCACCTTAGGAATGACCCGCATCGTGGCCATCACCAACTCAGACAATGAAAGCTCAATCAAGCTGCTTGAAAAAATGGGATTTCACTACGAAAAGATGGTTAGACTGTCTGAGTCCGAACCTGAGATTAAATTGTTTGCGTGGGAAGCTTAGTTAGGGCTGAAGACATTGGGCTCGGGGCTGAAGATATTGGGCTCAGGGCTGAGGGCTGAAGACTTTGGGTTGAAGAACTGGTTTTATTTCATCCCTCATCCTTCATCCCTCATCCCTTCCTTTGCTCTGAGCTTGCGAGTCTTCAGCCCCAAGCCCCAAGCCCTGGAAAGGAAATCTGATGTTCTGTTCAATCTGCGGTTCTGCCATCACACCGACACTGAGCTATTGCACACGGTGTGGTACTGAATTGAAACCAAAAGAGAAAGCTCCAGAAAATCCCTATGGATTCTCTCCGGATGGACTGGTGTGGGCAATTGTTTCGGTCAGTGTTGGAGGGCTGGCGCTCCTCACTGGATTCATGGCCGTCATGCGAGAAGCACAGCTTGAGGCGCCAGTGATGATCACATTTCTTATTCTTGGGTTTCTGATGTTGATGGCGGCCAACAGCGTCTTTATCTGGATGTTGCTCCAGTCCAGAAAAAGAACGACGGCGCCCCCGCCAACCGTTTTGCCTCCAGCAAGGTTGACCACCCAGGAAATCAAAGTCGAGCCCCAGGTTCAGATGCTCCCCGAACCAATCATCAGCGTTACCGAACACACCACCCGCCAGCTTGACCCGGTTCAACGCCAGGAACGTACCACGCGGTAAGATGAGGCCGGAGATACGTTCTTTTCCGTTGGGGAGAGGTCGGGTTTCGCCCGGATGGGCATGGATCAAAATCTCAAGCACAAAAGAGTGGCCTAAAATTCTATACTGGATACATCCTCCTTTGTGTACAATCAGGCCGGGTTTTGCCCAAATCAGAGCCTTGAGGTTGGAACATGGTCCATTTCTTATTGAGTCAGCGAGCTGAAGTTATGCTGTCAGCCAAACCGGACGCCTGGAAGCCACCTGGACTTACAGAAGTCAGCATAGCGTTACAGCAGATAGAGTGCCCGCCAGTTGATTCCTTTATTGTGTTTCTTACAACGTACGGAGGACTTCAGTACAACCCCTATATCCAACACGGAAAGCGTTTCTATCAGGTTCAATTCTCGCCTCTGCCAGGCCGATTTCCTCTTGATTTACGTGAAGTTGTCTCCAAAGTGAACAATGACTGGGTGCTTGATCTTGGAGTACACCACAGACTGGGACAATTTGGCTTTTGCCTCGATACCTCAGGCAGAGTTTTGTGGGAGTATGAAATTCCTATTTTTTCATCTATTGAGCACCTGATTGAGTCAGATGCACTTGAAAACATGCTTGGACAAGTTGAAGGCAGGTGGATCTGGGTAAGCGGAATAACCCATTCTGATCCTTCGACTATCCTGGATACATTGATTGATTTGCAAAAAGTCACAGAAGCCTCAGGTCAATGGAATACCTGGTGGATTGGAGATGGACTGTTTGTACGATATTTTCTTTCCTGGGAATGGGGAGATCGTCCAAGGGTACTTTGGATTTATGCTCAATCATCTAGCAATTTGAATCGCCTGTTGATGCAGTTACGGCCTATTTTCAAGAAACCGCCAGTGCTGAGAAGCTGGCCTTTTGTTGCCTCAGAAACCGATCAGAGCGCCTGGTAAGGTTATGTTGGAACAAACACACCATAGCTGGTTTTATAAAAACCATGGCTATTACAAATAAAGTATGATCACTATGAAAAGATCTGAATTTCCCCCAGATGCCCCACTCAATCAAATTCGAGATTGGCCGACGTACTTTGAGCAGGTTCGCCAGCGTCCAGGAATGTGGTTCGGGACCGTCTCATTGACAGGAATGCACATGCACATAGATGGAATCATGATGGCCGAGTTTTTCCACGATGTGCCGGAAGAAAATTGCTTCGGAGGGTTTGACTTCACTGGATTTGAACAATGGGTCGAACACCGATTTAATCCAGAGCGATTGACGGTCAATTCGTTTCATCTAGCCAGACGGTTGGCAAAATCAGAGGAAAAAGCTTTCTGGTTGTGGTTTGAGTGGCATGATCGTTTTCTATTTGAACAAACAAACAACCTGCCCTCTCGCTTCATTCCAAAAATTCCCCCAGAAGAGCCTCCACGACTGGATCCAAAGTTTGCCCGCTCCATTTTTGAACAATCACCTGAGCAGGACCAGCGCTGTCAGGAACTGGCACAGATCCTCACCACCCGACTGGAAAATTGCGAAGACCTTCAAACTGAAATCATGACCATTCTGGCTGATTTAAAACAGCTTGGTCATGATTTGTATTCGTGGGACGAGTCAATTGACTGGCAAATGTGGGGTGATGATTATATGTCACCTCCGTCAAAGTACCGGATCATACTACGGTTTTCCTATGAGACACACCGTTCACCATCCGTTCAGGTGTACTGGGATGAATGGCCAAAAGAAGAAGAGAAAGCCATTCTGCGGTGCCCAACGTGTGATTTTGAGCTTTCGCCACACACGCTACAATTCAAAATCTGGGGAAGTGGGCGTGTTGATTTCGAACGGATTCCCTTCTCGCTGCAAATTGGCAGTCGTCGCAGGCTGGAGGATGACCTGGCAAATACAACAGTTCGTTTTCAGGAAAGGGGTTATGAATGCCCACTGTGCAACGGCTTCTGGTTCCCAGGCTCACCACGTAAACCAATCGAAGACCCTTGAATCCCAGCGTCTTTCGTTTTATCTGAAAAGGTTTAGTATGAAAAGACAGTTAAATAATTCAATCAAATAAGCTTAGTGAGCTACTAACCACTAACCACTAACCACTAACCACTAACCACTAACTACTGACTACTGACTGGATTTAAATTCAATGAAACTCCCAACTGAACGCTACATTGATCAAGTCAACCATTGGCCTCAAACTGGTCGCCATATCCTGGCGCACTATGACGAGACCACCATTATCGTCTATCAGGCATATCGCCCATCCATTGGCAATTATGCGCTTCGAAATCAACACTTTGGCGGAGACTTTTCCTACTCGCGGATGAGCTGGATCAAACCCAATTTCCTCTGGATGATGTACCGAAGTGGATGGGGAACCAAACAAGGTCAGGAAGTTATCCTTGGGCTGCGGCTCCGGCGTGAATTTTTTGATCAAATACTGGCTCAGTCGGTGCAATCTTCTTATTATGAAGGTCACTTCCCAACTCGCGAATTGTGGCAGGAAGCGCTGGCTCAATCATCAGTCCGTCTGCAATGGGATCCAGACCATCATCCATCAGGGGCAAAGCTCGAACGGCGCGCTGTTCAACTTGGATTACGCGGTCCAGTGCTTGAAGCCTTTGGAAAAAAAGAACTGATCGAAGTCATTGATATGTCTGAATTTGTGGCAACCCAGCGTCCATTTACCACAGGTGAAATGCTGGAAAAGCTTCAAACTCCGGTTGAACGGGTGTACATTCCGGCTGATCCAGAAATTGGAAGAAAATTAGGGTTAACGACCTATGATTCATCATCCACTCAGCAATCAGATATCCAGAGAACTTGACCCTGGCGAGCAAATCAAATGGGCCGGACAACCAGACCCAAAGGCCAGTGCGATTACGGCGGCAAAGCTTTGCCTGCCCGTAGCTGCGTTTATGATCTTCCTGACGTGGCTTGTCTTCTCATCATGGTTGAGCCAATTTGGCGGTTTTTCGAGTACCAGTCTCTTCGTGTTAGGATTTGTGGTCTTTGGGGTGGGCTTTAGTTTGTTTCTGGCATTCCTTCCATTGTGGACCCGTTCAGTCGCGAAGAACACCATCTATGTCATCACCCAGCGACGGTTGATGACCATCCGGCAACTCGGCAACCAGAAACAGGTAAAATCCATTCCTGCCAGAAACATCATCAATATTGAGTACACACAACACGCGAGCAATTGCGGTGACCTCCTGGTTGAAAGTGACAGCCAGCCGCGAATCACCATATTGCGTGGAATTTCCCAGGTCCAGGAAGCCGAAAGAGTATTGCGAAGCATTATTGCCTGAAATAACCCCTTTACATCCAACAATTCTGAAGGAGGTACACAATGGGACGCATTCGATATGTGGTGGCGATGAGTCTGGACGGCTACATCGCCGGGCCAAATGGTGAAGCTGACTGGATTATTATGGACCCGGAGATCAATTTTCAGGCGCTTTTTGCCGAGTTTGACACGATTCTGGTAGGCCGCAAAACCTTCGAGAAGATGCCAAAGGGAAGTAAGTCCAAAAAGTCTCCGATGCCGACCTTTGTTTTTTCACAGACGCTCCGACCGGAAGACTATCCAAACGTGACGATTGTTTCCGAACTGTCAGAACCAACCCTTTCAGCTATCCGGGCCCAGGCCAAAAAGGACATCTGGCTTTTTGGTGGTGGTGGACTGTTCCGCAGCCTGCTTGAGGCCGGACAGGTGGACAGCGTCGAAACGGCCATCATCCCGGTGCTGCTGGGTGGAGGGATTCCATTGCTTCCGACTCCGGCCAAACAAACGAAGTTGACATTGACCGGGCATAAGGTTTACCAGACCGGAATTGTCTCGCTGGTGTATCAAACTGGAAACAAAGCCAAATGACGTTTCAACTTGAGCTAAATATTCCAAAAGTCTCAATTGAGGCAAATCTTTTCGCCTGCTTCTCAGAAGTCAGAATAACAGTTGATATCACCTTTAACTCAGACCAGTTCCCCTGGGTCGTTGCGACTCAAAACACAGAACCGATCTTTGATGGGCAGCTTTCATCCGATAGGGTAACTGCTTTTGTGGATGAGGTTTTCCGGGCAGCCGCTAAACCAGAGCGAGTGACGGGGGCAAGAATCACAACTCACTACACGGCCAGGTTGGACTGGAAAAATTATGAAATTCAAGGGTTTGGCGATTCAGGACACCTTGAGTTTGCGGGGCGTGATTTACCTGAAGAGGTCCATAGAGGATATCTCCCTTTGTTAAAAGGAGAAACCACTCAACGGATAAAAGAACTCCTTGAAGTCGGGCTTCATTGTCGCCCGATGGCTATTTTTTCGATTACTCACACCTTTTTGAAGAATCTGGGAGACAAATCTCAAGCAGCAGGCTAAGCTCCTTTCTGATTCGGTTGAAATTCCCTTCTACATGACTTGAATTTTGGGATGGCTGGAAAAACCGTGGGCTGGTGCACCACGACTATTACACGATGACCCTGCGGGCCTAAAATCCTGATCCTGAAGCATATAACCCTACCCTAAACCCTGTTTTTCACACCCTGAACCCTAAAATCCAATGATTCGAGTTCTTGCCTGCATACTGATTTTGATTTTTCTGTTTATCTCTGGCATGCACGTTTTTTGGGCCTTTGGCGGGCGCATCGGAGGCATGGCGGCCATTCCTGAGATCAATGGCAAGCCAAGCTTCTCCCCAACGGCGGGAATGACCCTGCTGGTTGCTTTCGCCTTTGTCTGTGCCGCGCTCCTGGTTGCAGGGACTTCCGGCATTCTGAAATTGCCCGTACCGCACGCCGTTCTAAAGTGGCTGACTTACCTGATGGCGCTTGTATTTCTGGCCCGGTCAATTGGTGAATTTCGACTGGTCGGCTTCTTCAAACAGATTCGAGGCACTCCGTTTGCCGAAATGGACACGTTCTTCTATTCCCCGCTCTGTTTGGGAATTGCCATTGTGGCAGCCATTATTGGGTTTACCCCGCGAGACTGAAAAGGGTATTTCCCTTCCTGACTTACCCACACACGGCTGACTTGTCCAATATCAGGTTCACCGTTAGAATTGGCTTGCATATCATCATTCACTTCTCGCAACGTCAAACCCGGAAACCACTTACCTGGAGCCTCTATGAACCTGGACACCCCGTCCTCGAAAGCCGAAATTTTGGCCACACTCAGCCAGATCAGTTCGACTGACTTCCAATTCTGGCTTGGCTTTTCACCCACTGACTTTGTTGAACCACTTGAGGGCGGATGGTCGGCAGCCGACACGGTTCGCCACCTTGAAAAGTCCACGAAACCCGTGGTCAAAGCCCTGCATTTGCCGGGGCTTGTCTTACGGGCAACCTTCGGAATGGCCCCCAATCCATCAATTTCATATAGCGAACTTGTCGCCCGATACAGGGAAGCGTTGAAAAATGGCGGTACCGCCGGACGATTTACACCCTCAGAACAGGAAACACCTGAAAACCTCGAAACCTGGCAAACCGAAGTAATCGCAAATTGTCGTACCGCGCTTGCCGATTTGTCTTCGGTGCTGGAGGGCTGGACCGAGAAAAAGCTGGATCAATACCAGTTACCACATCCGCTGATCGGAAAGCTCACGGTTCGGGAAATGATGCTGTTTACCATTTATCACTTTCGTCATCATCAGGACATCATTGCCCGCAAAGTGCGGAACAAAGGCTGAGGACTGAAGCTGAAGAAGCTGGGCTCGGTCATTCAAACCCAAACTGGTTCAAATTGGGTTGATACCAGTTTGTAGTCAGTAGTCAGTAGTCAGTAGTCAGTAGTTCGCTAAGCTTATTTGATTGAATTACTTGACTGTCTTCGAATACGAGCATTCCATTGCAAAATGGTATGAGTACTCGAATGGCAACCTTCAAGGTGCAAACCAAAAACCTACCATAAGAGGAACCCACCACGTCTGCATTGGTGAAGCGCGGTTTTATGAATCTTGAGAACGTCTATCCCTACCTGATGCCCGGATTGATCAGTCCGGAGTTTGACACCGTCAGCATTCCGATTGGACATGATGTCTACGTGGTGGTTTTTGAAGATACAGAATCGGACGTGGGGATTGTGCATTCCATGATCACTCCCTACACAGTTGAAATCACAGGACTTGATGCGCCGCAAATCCATCAGCGGGCGATGCACAATCTGGAGCGGTTTGCTGAAAGTGATGATCTGGCCATCAAAATGCTGGGTCGGCCAGGTGAGGAAGTCAATTTTCTCCTCTTTCATGGTCACCCGCGAGCATCCGCCTGCCTGCTGCTTCCCAATTTGTATGAACTTGCTCAGGACTTGCTTGAATCTGATGAACTGTGTGCCTGTATCCCGCAACGTGAAACAATGGTGATCTTCCCCAAACGGGACCGGACCTATCGGGAATCACTGGTCGCCAAACTCAAGGAAATCGAAGGGGATGCCCGCCGACCAATTACGTTTGAATTGTTTGAGTTAACACCAGATGGCGTGGTGCCGTTTGTCGAACCGTAAAAGGCTCATACCCAATGAAAACACTTGATGAATTGCTCTGGCCGGATAATTCAAATGCCACGCTCCACGATGCCGAACTCTTGAGCCTCACCATTGACTATGTGCGTGCAACGGCTGAGTTTACCCTTTCAATATGTATCGGAGATCCTTCATCTGACGATGGGGTCATCCGGGAAGCTCGCCAACCAGGAATCCTCACCGTCACCGGCCTTGAAATGCTGTCTATCGAACCACCAACAAGAGACAACAGCAGGTCACCTCACAAAGGATTATTGGTTGATGCAGATCTTGAGACTACCTTTATCAGATCAAGAGTACAGATCGTTGATCAACCCCAGGATCAGATTCAATTCTGGATCTATGTTCTTGATTGGAACAGCTTTATGCGGGTGACAGGAAAGAAGGCGTCTTTTCGATGGGAGGACTTACTGTGCTGAAGTGACCTACCCGCATTTCATTATTTTTTCAGGCCGAACCAATCCCTAATTCGGAGTAAATGAATGAGTCTGACACTCTTCACCTGTCACGCAGGACATGTGGTCCTTCCAAATCGCACCCTGGTCCTCGTCAGCCGTCAAAGCGGCGGCAACCTCCTGGTCAACCCGTTGCGCGAAGTCTGGGAACGCAACGAACTTACCCCAATTGAACTGACACTGTGGTCATTTTTGGTGGCCGCCACTGGGAAAGCCATGCTTGACACATTGCCGCAACTTGAAGGCGGATGTATTAACTACTGGGAAGCCGGAAACTGGGCACTCAACGATCAAGCTCATCCTCCAGGCCCGAAAACGGCACCCGAACATCGTCAAGTCCACCTGCACCTGCTTGGCCGCAGCCGGACGACGACCGACCCTGCGTGGAAGTGGGGCGAAGCACCGCGATTTCCTGATTTTGTCAACCGTCACGCCTGGGCTTCACACAATGAGCGGCTTACGCCAACCGAATGCCGGCACATTGTGGCCCGCGTCGAACAATTGCTCCAAACCCGGTACGGCCTGCACGCCAGCCAGATAACCCCCTGGGCAACCTGCACCGGATGTGGCTACCCAACGCCAACCACGACACCTGAGCAAGCTTCCGTTGTGTGTCTTGAATGCTGTCAAACTTCGGGCTGAAGAAAACCAGGGCTGAAGACTTCGGGCTTGGGGCTGAAGACTCGCAAGCTCGGGGCTGAAACTTCGGGTTCAAAGCCCCCCAACTTCTTCAGCCCGTTTTCTTCAGCCCGACTTCTTCAGCCCTGAGCTTGCGAATCTTCAGCCCCGTTTTCTTCAGCCCCAAGCCCTCATCCTATGAATGACCTTCAACTGGTAATTTTCGATCTGGCAGGCACAACCGTTCACGATACGGGACAGGTCGTAGCGGCCTTCACCACGGCACTCGCCGAACACCACATCACAGTCACTCCCGACGAGTTGAGCCGGGTGCGAGGGTCGTCAAAACGGCAGGCAATACGGCAGTTTATCCCTGAAGGACCAGACCAAACCGAACAGGCCGACCGGGTGTATGCTGCCTTTTGCCGACACCTGACCGAACGCTACGCAACTGAAGGCGTGACACCAATTGACGGGGCTCAAGAGACTTTTAAGTGGTTGAAAAGCCTGGGGATCAAAGTTGCCCTCAACACTGGATTTGATCGCGACATCACGACGTTGCTCGTTTCGGCCCTTGGCTGGAACACAGGCATCGTGGATGCAGTCGTGTGCGGAGACGAAGTCCGCCAGGGACGTCCGGCTCCGTACCTGATTTTTCACGCCATGGAAGCGACCGGCATCACGTCAGTCCATCACGTAGCCACCGTCGGAGACACCATTCTGGATTTACAAGCTGGTTTTCAGGCAGGCGTGCGCTGGAACATCGGCGTTCTTTCTGGCGCACATTCCCGGCAACTGCTCGAACTGGAGCCCCACACGCATTTATTACAATCCATTCGGGAATTACCAGCCCTGTGGAGTGCGGCGGCTTGACGCCACTTTTCATTTTGGAGTGCGGGGACTTGTCACCGCGCTCCAAACGTCGGAGTTTTCAACTTATCAGGCTTCTGGTAGAGTGTCTTCACAAACACGTAAATCACCCACTCCAATAAGGAAACACTCTCCAATGGAACGAATCACATTTAACCCGGACCAGTGCGGTGGGCGGCCCTGTATTCGAGGCATGCGCATCCGGGTGACGGACATTCTTGATCTCTTTGCAGCAGGGTTATCCGCAGAGCAAATCCTGGAAGAAATGCCTGATCTTGAAATGGCCGATTTACAAGCTGCACTGTCCTATGCGGCACGTAAACTCGATCACCCGGTACTGGCAGCATGATCCTTTGGGTAGACGCACAATTTTCACCAGCTATTGCCACCTGGATACAAACAACGTTTGGCATAGAGGCTTATGCCTTGCGTGACATTGGTTTACGGGATGCAACCGACCTGGAAATCTTCAATCAGGCGAAAGTCGTTGGAGCAGTTATCTTGACCAAAGACACTCGTGTTTTACCAATTTAAGCAGCAGGTTTCTTCTGTAACTTATTGAAAATACAGCGGAGTGGGTTTTTTCGATAGTTTCTCAAAACCACGCCTTTGAGGGCAACTTCCGAAAAAAGAATGATCGAGGCATCCAGTAC